>JBGAVQ010000419.1:0-3132 GCA_044228045.1 Spirosomataceae bacterium | reverse complement strand
GGGTATTAGTTTTGCATTTGTAGTGATAGTGGTATGATTATCACTAAGTATTGATACTTGGAAGACGATCTAAAATCTCTTTTATCTGCCCCTTTGCAAGAGCGAATTTCAGATTGTGACAGTTCAAAATCAGTTGGTCTTTTTCAATTCTGTCAATGAAATTTACATTGATTACATTCGATTTATTTAGCCTGAAAAAATCATCGTAATGTAGTCCATCCAACAGTTTTTTCATATTCATAGATAACGTATGATGTTGCGTTTCGGTAGCAATATAGATATCCGAATAAGATCCATGAGCTTTGATGGCTACAATGTCTGATTTCTTTACTTTTTGATGCGCCTTGTTGATGGGCAACAGAATGATTTCCCGATGCTTATGGTCTGTGGTTTCGTTCCCCTCTTTTTTTCCAATCATCATCTTCGATTTAAATATCAATTCCTGAGTACGCACCGCTTTCATCATATAATTGATGTTTCCCAAAGCATTCATTCTTTCGAGCATTGCCTCATTGGTGTCCCCTGTTATGAATATGATGGGTACTTCTGACGTTTTTCTGATTTGTTTGGCAAAATAAAGCCCGTCTAACGAATCGTGTTTGAGCGTGATGTCTAATAGAACCAAGTCAAATTCAATTGTTTCAAAAACAGCCATAGCACTCGAAATTCTATCAGCCACGACGGGCACATCAAAATCTGCGGCTTGCATAGCCTCTTTAAATTCGGTAGCTGTAATCAATTCATCTTCAACTATTAATACCTTTGGTTTCATGGGGGGGACATTTTAAAATAAATCGTAAACCATTATCATACATAAAACTGTAATTTCCTCTCAACTCACCCGACTTTAACCTGATAAGACTCAAACCAAAAGAGTTGGAAGTAGAATAATATTCTTTTTCAAATACCAACAATTGCCCGTTTTTACCATTGTCTTTGTATTCAAAAATCAATTCCTTATCACTTACCTTGAACGCTATTTCTACGCTTGGATTTGGGTTATCAAAACCAAAAGCGTATTTGAAACTGTTGGTCAATAACTCATTGAGAATAATTCCCAAATGAATAGCCAAGTTGGGAGTTATCTGTTTATTTTCAATCAGGAAAGTGGCATTGATAGATTTGTTGAAAATGAGGGCTGTTTTATCAACAATTTGGGCAAAATACGCCTTCGCGTCAATCTCGATGGTATCATTGGTTTCGTAAAATAGCTGTTGCAAAAGGCTCATTACGGCGATTCGGCCCTGCATTTCCTCCAACGATTCCTTCAAGTCTTGGTTTTGGAGGCGATTTATCTGCAACCCAATCAGGCTCGAAATCACCTGTAAGTTATTCTTCACTCGGTGGCTTTGTTCTTTGATAAGCAATTTGTTCTTTTCGCTTATTTTCCAATATTGCCGGGCAAGTTTTTTACTTTTGGCGTATTGGTAATAAAAAGTACCCGCAAAAACCAACAAAATGCCGCCTACGAAGTAAAACAAATACTGCTTTTTCTGATTGGCCCTCAGTACCTCCGTTTGAAGCATCAATTCTTTCTCCTGACTCAATGCCAACGCAGTGACATCCAGCTCATTTTGACTTGATACAAGTTTGTTTTGTTCTTTAGTATGTATCTCACCCTGTAATTCGGTGTATTTTTTTTGCATTTCGTAGGCTTTCGCCCAGTTTTTCTCTGCTTCAAAAATGGCGGTTTCTGCCTTTAAACGATTTAGCTTATACTCCCAAAACTGGTCTTGCTTAGGGTTTTCATTATAAAAACTACTATCACCCAGTACCTGTCGGGCTTTTTTTGGTTCTCCTAATTTGGCGTAACAGTAAGCTAATCGGTAATTTAAATCATTGATATTGCCATTTCCGTATTTATTGAACCAATAAATGGCCTTCAAAAACGACTCAACAGCAGCTTGATAATCTGTTTCCATCAGTAAATCTCCCTTCATCTGATACATAAATCCCAGTTCGTCCTTGATGTTATTTTGTATGATGTACAAAACCATCGCATCAAAATCTTTGAGTACAACAGCCGGAGATTTACTAAAATATTGATGCGAGATATCCGTAACAAACATATAATTGGAAACAATGCCCTTGGGAGAATTGAGTTTTTTGAAAATTACTAATGCACTATCAGAATACGCAATCCCCTCCTTTATATTTTTTCGGCTACACTCTACGAAGGCTAACCATTGATACGTTTTGCCCAACTGAACACTGATTGGTTGCCGTTTGTATATGGCTATTGACTTGTTCATCCAGTACTTAGTGGATAGAAAATTACCGATGCCCGACTCGTATTTTCCCAATTGATAATATCCCTCGGCCATTTTCAACGAGTCTTGTTCTTCAATGCCTTCAGCAAATATATCAGTCGCTATTTTCTTTTTTTGAGACTCAAAACTTGGCTTGGTCTGTCCAAAAGAAAGGGTGGAATAAGTCCATAAAAATAAAAGGATGGGATGCTTCATAAACACACAGATTGAATGACGAAGATATACACAAATGTCATTTAATAGTCTCCAATTCAACATATTAATTCTTTATGGGTTGGTTCACAAAAAAAAAAGGTAAGGTTCACAAAAAAACAATTGTAGATGGGGGTGAACTTCTCCTATTTACTCAGTCAAAAAAACTTTTGCTATCCTCGCTGGCTTGCTAAGTTGACAATAATTTTAATACACCCTGGAACTAATAAGAGCCTCCATCAACATGACAAGGATTATTTTATTATTCGTTATCCCTATTCTAAGCGTTTCTCAGCAAAACGCCAGACCCATCAATGACTTGAACGTCTTTGTGGTGCAAGCGGCTTTTGCGAAATCAAGACCAGACCTTGATGAGTTAAAAACGTTTCAAAAGTTGTCAAGCTCGGCTTCTTTCTTATTCCCCAATATCGAAGACGAAATGAAAGCCTACCAACAGGATAACTATTTCGCCATCGAAACGTCCGTAGATTGTTGGGAAATGAGTACCAATCCCAATGGCTTTGTGATGACCGTGAGCAAGTTTACCCATCAAACGCTGTACCCAAAAAGCAACGAGACCATCAAATACAACCAATTTACGATACGGTTAAAAGACTTGCATCACTTCAAGTTCATTCCATTGACCGACTCAGAATTGGCTAACAAGAAA
>JBGAVQ010000418.1:0-3158 GCA_044228045.1 Spirosomataceae bacterium | reverse complement strand
GTTTTTGACAAAACACATTTTGAACCGGAGGGCAATCCATTCAACCTGTACGTTTGGCATGATACCCTCTACTACTACAAAAAAAGTACAACCGTAAAAGACACGCTTGTTCACAAAATCAAAGTCCCTATCAGCAAGTTAAAGCGGGAAGCCACGTATGTAAGCACATTGTATGAGCCATTAACTCCAATATGGCATAGCCTTGTTTGGACAGTTGGGCTATTGATTATCTTGGGGTTAGGGGCTTTTTGGTTTTATAATCAACGCCGTAAGAAGGGACAGTTACTGAATCATTTTGAGGGTTTAGAAAAAACATTTTTAGAAGCCTTGATAGAAGCATCTCCTCAAAAAGGATTGTCAGCCGAGCAAGTGAACCAATTGTTAAACACAGAGAGAAAATCGCCAGAGACGCAACGCCAAACTCGGAGCAAGTTTAAAAATCAATTGAATATGCGAATTGAGTCGCTGATAGGCATTAAAGAAGCCATTGAAGATGAAAAAAATGATAGCGATGGACGGATGAAGGATTATTTCTTGAAGCCTCAAGCGATAGAGAAATTGAGGAATAAATAAAATCAATCTTTCAGTGATGCCATCGCTTTGAGCGATGGCATCACTGAAAAGTTTACTGCTTAAACAACTCCGCCAGTTTATCTTCTAATTTTTGACCTCTGAGGTCTTTGGCGATGATGCGGCCTTCGGGGTCAAGCAAAAGGTTGGCGGGGATAGAATTGATGCCATAGTCAGACGAAACGGCGTTTTGCCAGCCTTTCAGGTCTGATACATGCTGCCACGTGAGGTTGTCTTGTTTGATGGCTTTGAGCCAGGGTTCTTTTTTGTTATCTAACGATACGCCCAAAATCTCAAAACCTTTGCCGCTATGCTTTTGATAGGTTTTTACCAAATTAGGATTCTCTCTGCGGCAAGGGCCACACCAACTTGCCCAAAAATCAATCAACACGTACCGTCCTTTGAGCGAGGCCAACGAAATAGACTTACCCGTAGAGTCATTTTGTGTGAAGTTTGGAGCCAGCTTGCCAACGGCCAATTTTTCTTCAATCGCCAGTTTGTCTTTGATGCGCTTGCTGTATGCACTTTCTTTAGCCTTGCCTTTAAGGCTGTTAAAAAGCCCCAGTAATTCCTCATAATTAGGCTGATACATAAAGTTTTCGCTGATGGCTATGGCGCTTACCAACGACGCTGGATTCGCTGCTACAAATTGCTTAATGAGCGATTTTTTGGCAGCATCCAAGTCATCCATTTGCTTTTCTATCACGTCTTCGCTGATGGGTTTGTCAGTTTTTTTGGCTGCAAGGTACTCTTGATAGACCGCATCGGTTTTTTCGTTAATGGGCCGAGTTAAGTCATTCATTTTTTGCAGGTCAATGTTTGAAGGCGTACCACCTACCGTTGCTTTGCGAAGCATGGTGTTTTCGCCTGCCAGCACAACTGTACCTTCTTCGGCAACAAAACGCACAGAGCCTTTGCCCGATTTACTCATAAACGTAACCATGGTAGGTTCGGTTAAGCTGAGTTTGTAGCTAAACGCATCGGCATTGGCTTGAATAGAATCGGATTTGGCAGCGCCATTGGCTGAGTAACGAATTATCAATTTGCCGTCGGCCAGGCCCTTAAACTCACCTTTTACAAAGCAATCAAATGGTTTTTGGGCAAAAGTTGTGAGTGTCACTACAACAAAAAAGAAGGTAAGTAGCTGTTTCATAGTGATTATTTAGTTGATTAAATGAATTGATAATGAATGTAATCAAAATAAAGTACCAAAGTTGATTTTGGAGTATGGTGAAAATTAACGCTTTACTGCTTGAACTATGTGTACTATGTTTCTATGTGGTTACGGAGTACAAAGAAAGCAATTTTTTACAATCGCACTACTTGTCCTGTCCGTACAGACTCGTCGCAGGCGAAGGCAATTTTTAAACTATTCACGGCATCAGCTACGTGGTCGGTCAGGTCAAGGTCTTCGGTAATGGCTTTCAAGAAGTAGCGTTGCTCTCGATTACAAAGCTCTTGATGGTCGGGTTCGTCGGTGAGGTTATACCATACATCGTCTTTCAAAAACTCATTTTTTTTGTTGATATCGGCATGGTGAAAGCGCAACGATTCGGTTTTAGTATGCGAATCTACATTATCTGATTTGCCTGAGCCGCCAGCTTCTTTAGCGACTATGGACACACAACCTTTTGGCCCAATCACATCTTTGATAAAAAAGGCCGTTTCGCTCATCATGGGCCCCCAACCAGCTTCGTACCAGCCAACGGAACCATCTTCAAAGCGGATTTGTAATTGACCGTAGTTGTAGTTATCTGCCGGAATGTCGTCGGTCATGCGTGCGCCAATGGCCGTTACTTGCACGGGCTTTGAGCGGGTCATTTGGCACATGACATCAATATAATGCACGCCACAATCAACAATGGGGCTGAGGCTTTTCATCAAATTACGGTGTACATCCCACATAATGCCGTGGCTTTGCTGGTTGAGGTTCATCCTCATTACCAAGGGTTTACCCAGCTGATGCGAAAGCTCTACAAATTTTTCCCAAGATGGATGATGCCGCAAAATATAACCAACTACTACTTTTTTGTTGACTTGGTGTGCTTTTTGAGCCACTCGTTCAGCACCTGCTACGGTGTCGGCCAAGGGCTTTTCAATAAATACATGGCAGCCTGCCTCGAGGGCTTGTAGTGCAAAGGCTTCGTGCGTATCTGGGTAGGTAGAAATACACACGGCATCGGGCTTGGTGTGGGCTAAGGCTTCGGTATAATCAGAAAACAAAGCGTAACCACCGCCGAGGCGTTCGTTTAGCACTTCTTTGCTTTTACCTGTGGAAACAATGCCACAGATTTCAAAATGAGGGTCGTTGTGATAGGCTGTTGCGTGCGAAGCACCCATGTTGCCACAACCAACTACCAATACCCGAATAGGAGAAGAAGTTGATGTCATATTTGAGGACAAGAGATTGTTAGACAAGAGATATGAGAAAAAATCCAACAGAATAGGTGTCATTGCCTAAAATAGGTTGACGGATTTTTGTAAAATGTCAAATTAGTTAAAATTGTACTAAACATTGATTTGGGTCTGTGAATTTTGATTGATTGTCAGTCCAAATAGTTAAATTGGGTCTTTTAGACTCATCAAGT
>JBGAVQ010000047.1:0-25325 GCA_044228045.1 Spirosomataceae bacterium | reverse complement strand
TTGTGGTTTTGGCGGCACTTTTTGTGTAGCCGAAGAGGCTGTTTCGGTCAAAATGGGAAAAGACCGAGTAGCCGACCACCAAAAGCACCAAGCTGAGTACATTACAGGTGGTGACATGTCGTGCTTAATGCACTTAGAAGGTATATTGCGACGACAAAACAGTGCGGTTAAAGTGATTCATATTGCAGAGATTTTGAACGGAAAATAATATGCAAACCAACATAGTAGAACACGCCGCCGCCTCAGAGGTATTTAATCGAGACGAACCTCGGGTAAACTGGCACGATGAAACGTTGTGGTTTGTGCGCCAAAAGCGAGACAAAGCGGCGTTTCAACTACCCGAATGGGAAGCATTGAGAGAAACAGCCTCGCAAATTAAGCACAATGTGCTATCAAATATGCACGATTATCTGCTTGAATTTGAGGCAAATGCCCAGAAAAACGGCATCACGGTTCATTGGGCTTCCGATGGCCAAGAACACAACCAAATTGTACATTCTATTCTGCATCAGAATAATGTCAGCCGAATGGTCAAAAGCAAATCTATGCTTACCGAAGAGTGCCATTTGAATGAATATTTGGCAGAAAAAGGCATTGAAGTCATTGATTCAGATTTGGGCGAGCGCATTGTTCAATTAGCACAAGAGCCACCATCGCACATTGTAATGCCTTGTATTCACTGGAAAAAAAGCGAAATCGGTGAATTATTTCATAAACATCTTGGCACACCCAAAGGCTGCGACGACCCCCAAGTATTGACAGAGGCCGCCCGCCAGTCACTCAGAGATACCTTTCTGACCCGAAAAGTAGCACTAACAGGTGTGAATTTTGCCATTGCCGAAACGGGTGAGTTTGTAGTTTGTACCAACGAAGGTAATGCTGACATGGGCGTGCATCTTGCTGATGTGCATATTGCTTGCATGGGTTTTGAAAAAATTGTCCCTAAGCGAGAACACCTCGGCGTTTTTCTCAGATTATTGGCCAGAAGTGCTACAGGTCAACCTATTACAACGTATTCGAGTCATTTTAAAAAGCCACGAAAGGGGCAAGAAATGCACCTTGTGATTGTGGACAACGGGCGAAGCACGCAGCTGGGGCGTGCCGATTTTCGTAATTCGTTGAAGTGTATTCGTTGTGGAGCTTGCATGAATACTTGTCCTGTTTATCGGCGAAGTGGTGGACACAGCTATCATAATGCCGTAGCAGGGCCAATTGGAGCAATTTTAGCTCCTAATTTAGACATGACCAAAAACGCCGACTTGCCTTTTGCCAGCACACTTTGTGGTTCTTGCTCAAATGTTTGCCCTGTTAAGATTGACATTCATGACCAACTTTATAAATGGCGACAAGTTTTGGTAAAAGAAGGCCATGCGTCGGTATCTAAAAAACTGGGGATGCAGGTAATGAATTTTACGCTTTCAAACCCTACAGTATTTAGTACAGGTGGTAAAGTAGGCCGTTGGGTCTTGAAAAATGCTCCTTTTGTGGTGAATAATGGCTTGAACCCGTGGCATAAGCAGCGAGAAATGCCCGAACCACCCAGCGAGAGTTTTAGAGAATGGTACAAAAAGAATAGGAAAGGCAAATAGAGATGTTTGTTAAAAAAGTTAGGGTGAAGTTACCTTGGAAAGGTTTGTACGGCGGTATTTAGAAGGAGTTAGAGACAGAAAACAAGGTCTGTACCGAAGGTCTGACCGGTGAGTTTGGAGCGACAAATTATTTACGAAGAAAATGAGTAGTCGAGAAAAAATATTATCAAAAATCAACCAAAACCAGCCTGATTTAACAGCACTTCCTTCATTGGATGGATTGAAGACAATCTATTCAAATCCGGTAGAGAAATTCAAAGAAGTGCTGACGATAATTGGTGGGCAGGTAGTGGAAGTTTCTGATTTTGAGGGTATTGTTGAGTTTGTGCAAGGTCAAATGGATGCTCGCCTGGTTACTACCTTACCAGAACTCTCCCACCTTGCCGAAACTAACTGGCAGCCTGCAGACCCCCACACCTTAGCCAATGTTGAGTTGGCCATCATTAGAGGTCATTTTGGTGTAGCTGAAAACTCGGCTATCTGGGTTACTGAAGATGTGTTAGGGCAACGTGTTACGCCATTTATTGCCCAATATTTGGCTATAATCCTCAATGAAAAAGACATTGTACCCACCATGCACCATGCTTACGAGCGAATTGGTGCTTCGGAATACGGCTTCGGAACTTTCATTGCGGGGCCTTCTAAAACGGCTGATATTGAGCAGTCGCTTGTATTGGGGGCTCATGGCCCAAGGGGATTGACGGTATTTTTGATGAAAAATTAGACCTCTTTCCTGCTGCTATGGAGCAGTAGTTACTCATTATTGCAAGGTTAGGGCTGTTTAATCAATATTTTTTTGTAATATTATACCCATTACAAAGCCCCTCTATTTTAACTAAACCTAACCATGAAAACAGCACTGAAGTTGGCAATTTGCTCTTTGTTAGTGAGCTTCTTGGCAAGTGCCCAAACACCTAAACTAACCCCACTTTGGGAAACAGACACCACCCTCACCACCCCCGAATCGGTTTTATTTGATGCCAAAAACAATGTGCTGTACGTTTCGTGTATCAATGGGAGTTCTGTGCCTGAAAACCAAAAAAGTTTTGTTGCCAAAATAGGCTTAGATGGCAAAATCAAACAACGAATTGTTACAGGCGAGCTCAACGCTATTAAAGGCATGGGTATTATAGGCGACAAACTTTATGCTGCTAGCTTTTTTGCCTTAGTTGAAATAGAGTTGAAAACAGGAAAACTCTTAAAAAAATACGAAGTTCCTAATGCCAAAATGCTGAATGATATCACGACCGATGATAAAAATAAAGTATTGTACGTAACAGATATGCGCTCAAATAGTGTATGGAAACTTGAAAACGGTACTCTTGAAAAAATACTTGACGGTGTTCCCCTTATCAATCCAAATGGATTGTTTTATGAAAATGGTAAACTCTTGATTGGCAACGGTGATGGTGTGCTGTACTCATGTGACCTCCAAACCAAACAACTTACCAAAGTAGCAGAGGGCATGAAAACCGAAACAAGGGGCATTGATGGCATTGAATCTGACGGTAAAAAAGGCTATTTCGTAACAGAATGGCCGGGTAAAATTTGGCACGTAAGCCCTGCTGGAAAAACCACTTTGTTACTTAATTCAGTTGAAAAACAAATCAACACGGCTGATTTGGAGTACATTCCGAGTATAAAAATGCTCATAGTACCTACTTTCTTGAAAAACAAAGTGATGGCATATAAAGTGGAGTAGTTCTCTCTACTCTATCACAATTTCATCTATGGCAATCCAAGTAGGCTGCCCTGCATTTGGGTGTTTTTCTGGACAAAGGCCAGCGTTTTTGGCGTGTATCCGTACATAGCGAGCACGAATAGTTTTGAAGTTTATCTCAACTGGTTCAATTTTCCACGGGCCATTTAAGTCATAACTAACTGGCAATGAGCCTACTTGCTTAAAGTCTTCGCCATCTTTAGCAACCGATACCTCAAAAAGAGTAGGAGGGAAGCCTCTGTCCATAATAATTTTCAAGAAATTGGTAGCCACTTTCTTGATGCTTCGGTTTTCGCCTAAGTCAACGGTGATTTCTAAATCTTTTTCTTCAATACCCACCCAACCCACTTTGCTTTTGGGGCTTGTGCCTTGTAGTCCATCCGTCAGTACCAGCGAGTCGGCAAAGGTTGGCGCATTAGCAAACGTGTACTTTTTACCAGCTGCTTTATGTACCAATATCTTGCGCTCGATGGCCCTGCCGTTTTCGGACTGCGCTTTCAAGATGCTATGATCGTTTAGCAAAAATGGCGTGGTGTAAGTTTTGGTTTTAGTGTCGTAGTCAACGCCTTCTTCTTCTACTACGGGCGTAAGCGAATAGCTGATTTTTTCGTTAGCACCAGCGGTTTTCAGATTTACCTGTAATTCGCCTCGAGCGGCCACTTGCGTGCTAAGCACTAAGTCTGAAAGCGACTTGGCAACATTCACATTCATAAATTCTAATCGCTTTACGTGCACTTGCAGGCGTTTTACAAAATCAGCGTAATTTTTGGCTTCTTTGGCAGACCAAACTACTTCTGCAAAAGCCGCTTGCCGAGGCTGAATCATGTATTCTACGTAGTCTGGAGTGTCCATGTATTCAGTCCAAACATTTGCTTGCGCTCCCAAGATACACTTGATGTCTTGCTCAATTAGTTCGGCAGGAGCAGGGTCGTAGGCATACACTTTGTCGAGTGGCAAATACCCTCCAATTGCCAATGGTTCTTGCGTTGGGTCGGCTTGGTAGTAATCAAAATAACAAAAATCAGTTGGGGTCATGATGACATCATGGCCTTTTTGAGCGGCTTCTATACCTTTTTTTGTACCTCTCCAAGCCATAATAGTTGCATTAGGCGAAGCGTCATCGGTTATTTCGTCCCAACCAATGAGTGTTTTACCTTTAGAATTGCTGAATTTTTCTATTCTTTTTACAAAGTATCGCTGCAAATCATCTTCGTCTTTGAGTTTTAATTTCTTGATAAGATCTTGACAAAACTTACTGTTTTTCCAAGCAGTTTTAGGAACTTCGTCACCACCAATATGAATGTATTTGCTTGGAAATAAGGTGAATACTTCTGTAAGTACATCTTGTAGAAAGCGAAAAGTTTTCTCGTTGGGGCAATAAATATCATCAAAAACACCCCATTCAGTTGCCACTTCGTAGGGTTTAGCTGGGTCGCAAGAGAGTTCGGGATAGGCTGTTAAGGCTGCACGGGCATGGCCGGGCATTTCTATTTCGGGAATAACGGTCACAAACTTGGCCAGAGCGTAAGCTACAACTTCTTTGATATCAGTTTGAGTATAAAAACCACCGTATTCTCGTACATCGTATTCCATCGGGTAATTTTGTGCATAATGCCCCAAAGGTGTTTTGCTGCGGCGTGCGCCAATTTGAGTTAACAGAGGGTACTTTTTGATTTCGATTCGCCAGCCTTGGTCGTCGGTGAGGTGCCAATGAAACGTGTTCATCTTGTGCATGGCCAAGAGGTCAATAAACTTTTTGATGAACGGAACTGGAAAAAAATGTCGGCCAACGTCTAACATCATGCCTCGATACGCAAAGCGGGGCTGGTCTTCTATATGGCAGCAGGGGAGGCTCCAAGTTATCTGCTCAACTTTTTGTGAACTATAAACAGCAGGTGGGAACAGTTGAAGCAAGGTTTGTAGTGCATAAAAATTACCACGGTCGGTGCTGCCCTCCAGCGTGACACGGTTGGGTAGTACGTCTAACTGATAACCTTCGTTGCCCCATAGTGCAGGTGTTTGCCGAAAAATAATGGCATTATCTGCAATACCAGTTGTTAAGTCGCTGATTTGTAAGGCCAAACCTGTTGCCAGATTGAGCTGAGTTGCCAGCCATTGGGCTGTATTTTTTTGTTCGATATCACCAAAAGTGACCAATATTTTAGTGTTGGCATCAACCCTAAACTGCCCCTGCATTTCAACCAATTTAACAGGTTTGGGTATTATTTGATATTGGTTTTGTGCTTTTGCAACTTGGCAACTTATTAAAAACAATAAAAAGATAAGTCTAAACATATCAGAATAACTTGATTTTCAACTACAAAGGTAATTAGAAATGGGTTTTGGTTGTAGATTTGGCTGTTAAAAGCAGGATGGTGATGCTTAATTTGTCCATTAGACCAATATGAACTAAAAACTACTTACCAACTTTATGTCACCCCAAGAAATTGTCAAAAGACTAACAGCGTTTTCGCACCGAGGAACAGGAACTGTATTTGAAAAACCTGTGCTTGATTTTTTAGTAAGTTTATTTGATAATCAGCAAGTTAGTCTGGAATCATTTCATACACCTAAAACCTATATTTCGATTGTTTGGTGGTTAATTGGAGGACTTTGTACAGGGCTGTGGTTGCTCAACTTCATTCCATTGCTTGGCTTATTGTTAGTTATTGGCTTTGTAGTATTGGCATTATTGTATTTGAACTGGTATCCATCATTGGTAACAAAGTTTCCTCCCCAAGTAAAGTCAAGCAATGTGGTAGTTCGTTCAAAAGTGAGTGTTCCAAGTTCCCAAAAACTGATTTTGATGGCTCATTATGATACAGCTCCTATTTCGTTCTTGTATCGGCCAAAGCAAGTTGGTAATTTCAGAAAGTCGCTGATAATTAGTTTGTTATTGATGCTGATTGCCATCGTTTTTGCGGTATTTGTTGTGGCTAAAATCTGGATATTTAGCCTTTGGATAACGAATGGACTGATTATTTATTTTTTGCTGCAAGGCATAACCAGTACAATTGATTTCTTTCGATTGGGGTATTCAAATGGAGCTTCGGACAACGCAACAGGCGTAGCAGCAGCCATTGCAACAGCCCAACGGCTTTGGCAAAACCCGCCGAATGATTTAGCAGTTGAACTGGTGCTAACGGGTGCCGAAGAAATGGGCATGATAGGAGCACGAGCTTATTTTTTGAAAAACCAACAGTCGTTTCACAAGCAAACTTACTTACTCAATTTTGATACGCTGGGAGCTGGTGATTTGAAAGTGATTACCCAAACAGGCAGTTTGATTAGTATTCAATACGATAATCCATTGACACAGATTGCGCAAGAAATTATCCTGAAAAGTGCTGATTTACACAATGTTAGTACTGGCAGTTGGCATACTGCCGATTTTGATTCAGTTTGGTTTCAGCGGATAGGTATGCCTTGCCTCACTTTGGCAGCATTAGACCAAAACGGCAAAATGCCCCGCATTCACCGCCCCGAAGACACGCTTGACAAGGTAAATTTTCGCCCTATGGAGCAGGCAATAGATTTAGCCGAAAAAATTGCAAGAGGTATTGAAAATACCAAGAGGCGGTAATTGACTATCTATGTATTTTATTTTCAAAACCTATCAATTCGTAATTTTGGTTTCTACGGCATCATTTTTGCTTCGTTTTCTTTGAGTAAGACCTATTTAGGTTACCCAGAAATTACCGCCATATATTTTGGAACAAACTCATGAGAAAACTATCCGTACTTAGTTTAGTATTATTGTTGTGTATTGGGAAGTCCGTAGCGCAATCAAAGCTAATTAAAGACTCCTTGTCGTTTACACCAGTTGCCGTAAATGGCTTAATAGAATGGGAAAAATTCCCGAAATTCTCCTTGCACCCTCGCTTCAAAGTGGTTTATCAAGGGCCTCGCTTTGACGACGATAGCACCCAATTGCCACTGCAACACGGCTTTTCGCACTTAGCAACTTTTAATCAAAAGTACGATACCAAAGTTCCTTTTAAAAACCGTGCAGTGCTTTCAACTGGTATTCCTCGGGCGAGTAATCAGCCTTGGGGAAGCGAGTGTTTGAGTCCGTGGGGTAATGATATGGACATTATTAAGCGAGACCTCATTGCCTTTACAGGTATTTGTGACTATTTTAAAGAGTGTAACATTGAAACTCGTGCAGCAGTAGATCTTTTTGTTCACGACTTTGAGGCCAACGCCAGTAATGATAACTGGATAAAGTATCTAAAGACGCTCTCTTGCACTCCAGCCCCTTATAAAGACTTGCCCGACAACCAATTTGTTGATTTATACAAAAAAGAAATGATTACCCTGCATGGTGATTTGATGAAGCTCTCCCGAGAAGAATTAGTGCCTTACAACACTAAATTAAGCCTCTACGGTGAGTCTCCAATAATGAATCAGTTTTACAATATTGCAGATAAAGCATGGGAACAATATGGTAATGACCCAAGCCAACTAAATTATTTATTAAAAGATTTGAATCTCAATTACTCTGAAAAGAGCCCAGCAAATAAATACATTGATTTTGTAACTCCTTGGGCTTATTATTTCCATAATTACAATGAAGATGGCATAGAAGGAAAGAAAGGGTATTGGTCATACTTATACTTGCCGTATTTATTGTTTATGACCGAAGCACAAGAGTTTTGGACAAAAAAAGATGTTATCCCTTTTGTTCAAATGCGTGTTCAGGATCCTACCTCTGGGTTACCTTTTGTCAATATAAACCCCGAAATGGCCGAAGCAACCCCAATTTTTGCTTTGTTAGGGGGCGCAGAGGGTATTTGGGTATGGGATCAAATCAATTTACCTGCCAAAAAAGATCCAACAGATCCTAGAAATTTTAAACCGTACGAGTATTTCATTGCTGGTTTATACCGTTTGTCTCGTCACAACCACATGTTTGAAGGTGAGTTTACTTATTTCAGACCCAAAAACCCTCGTGAATTAGCGGCAATTCGTCAGCCAGTGGTACGTGGAGTAATCAACGGAGGTCGAATCTTGATTGCTGCCCAACACCCAGATGCCAACCCCGAAGATGTCACAAAAGTGGACGTAGAGTATCAAGGCTGGAAAGACACCATCGTACTAAAAGGCCGTGAGGTGTATTTGGGCGAAGCCTGTTGGAAGTGTGACATCAACGCCAAGAGCCTTTGTCCGCCCATCACAGCCAAAAGAGTAAGTAAGAAGTAATAGACATTCCACATTATATGATGAGAGGACAATGGGCTAACAGCCAATTGTCCTCTTTTTTTGCAGTAGGGGTAGATTATTTTTCAAATCACTTCATTTTTCAATTGTCTCGTTACTTATCCTTACCTTTGTACTCCAATTTGAAATGATTGAATATGAGTCTGCAAGCCGAAATAAACAAACGACGTACTTTTGCTATTATCTCTCACCCCGATGCGGGTAAAACCACCCTGACAGAAAAACTCTTGCTTTTTGGGGGGGCTATTCAAACTGCTGGGGCTGTTAAATCCAATAAAATCAAGAAAACGGCAACTTCTGATTTCATGGAAATTGAAAAGCAACGGGGTATTTCGGTTGCTACTTCGGTGATGACCTTTGAGTATAATGGCGTGAAAATCAATATTTTGGATACACCTGGTCACAAAGACTTTGCCGAAGATACTTATCGAACTCTTACAGCGGTGGACTCTGTTATTTTGGTAATCGACTGCGTAAAAGGAGTAGAGGAACAAACCGAACGCTTGATGGAAGTATGCCGAATGCGGGACACACCCGTGATTATTTTTGTGAATAAAATGGACCGGGAGGGCAAAAATCCCTTTGATTTATTGGATGAATTAGAAGAAAAACTTTCTATTAAAGTACGCCCTCTTACTTGGCCAATCAACATTGGGGCTAATTTTAAAGGCGTTTATAATTTGTATAAAAAAGGGCTAAACCTGTTTAATGTCAATAAAACAAAAATTGAAGAGGAAGTAGTAGTCATTGAAGATCTAAGCTCCCCGGTATTAGACAAAGAGATTGGTGAACGTGACGCTAACCAACTGCGAGAAGACGTTGAACTCATAGAAGGCGTGTATGACCCTTTGAGCCAAGCTGACTATTTGGCTGCTAAGGTGGCCCCTGTATTTTTTGGTTCGGCAGTTAATAATTTTGGGGTGCAAGAACTGTTAGATACCTTCACGGCAATAGCCCCTGCCACAGGCAGACGGGCTACCGATGTGCGCATTATTGAACCCGACGAGAAGAAATTCAGTGGGTTTGTGTTTAAGATTCACGCCAATCTCGATCCCAAGCATCGTGACCGCATTGCATTTTTGCGGGTATGTTCAGGAGTATTTGAGCGCAATAAGTTTTATCATCACGTGCGGCTAAACAAAGATGTGCGGTTCTCGAATCCATACAATTTTATGGCGCAGAGCAAAGATGTAATTGACGAAGCCTTCCCTGGTGACGTAGTTGGACTTTATGACACAGGTAACTTCAAAATAGGCGATACGCTAACCGAGGGAGAAAACATTCTGTTTCAGGGGATTCCGTCGTTTTCGCCTGAAATATTCAAAGAGCTGATGAACCTTGACCCAATGAAATCGAAGCAATTGGAGAAAGGTATTCAACAACTCACCGACGAAGGGGTGGCACAGTTGTTTATTCAACAACCGGGCAATCGGAAGATTGTAGGCACGGTAGGTGAGCTACAGTTTGAGGTAATTCAATACCGTTTAGAGCACGAATATAGTGCCAAATGCCGTTTTGATGCCTTACCCATTACCAAGGCTTGCTGGCTCACCTCAGACAACGAGGTCAAATTGGGTGAATTTATCAGATTAAAGGGCATTCAAATTTCTTACGATAAAGACCAAAACCCTGTGTTTATGGCAGAGAGTGACTGGGTGCTACGCATGAATATTCAGAACAACCCTGATATTCAGTTTCACTTTACGTCGGAGTTTAAAGTTGCACAAACTTCCAGTTTGTAAAGTCGCTCAAATTTCCAAATTTGAGCGAATAAATGATAGGCAATGCAAACCATCCAATCCTTTTGGCAACATAAATCAACTCATTGGATAGCAGGCGTTTTAGTAGTAGCCATCGCCTTGTTTCTCTCCATTCGTGAAGGGCTTTCTGAGGATACGCACGGTGACTTTTATATTTTTTGGTCTGCTGGCTTGAATTTTTGGCAAGGCAACGCCTTGTATAGCCGCATTGGGGGAGCCGAAGAGTTTTTGTATCCGCCATTTGCGCCCATGGTTTTTCAGCTATTGGCACTACTGCCGTTTCAAGCCTCGGCTATTTGTTTTACCTTTCTGAATTTTGGCTTATGGATGTTGAGTTTCAGAACAGTTGCTCAAATCCTACGCTTTTACTTTCCCGAAACCAATTTTCAACCCATTTTGTGGTTTACTTTTTTTGCTACGCTCCGCTTTTTTTGGCATAATATCATCTGGGTCAATATCAACGAAATCGTGCTGACGCTGAGTTTATTTGGTATTTTGAACTACTTACGAGGTAAGGAAACCGCCAGCATCTTGTGCTTTACGGCAGGAGCCTGGCTCAAAGTAATGCCAGGGTTATTTCTGCTACTGTTGGCATTTAAAGGCAATTATAAAACATGGATAAAAATGGCCTTAGCTTCGCTGTCTGTGGGACTTTTGGTAGTAATGCAGCGAGGTTTGAGCCAAGGTATTCAAGATTTTCAAGACTTTTTTGGTATTGTACTGAAGCCTTTTACCGAAGGTAAAGTCTATACCGACTGGATTAGTTTTAGTATTTCGTCAATGATGTTTAAGCTCCTAACGGCTCATCCCAACGTAGGTGAGGTGCAGTATCACCTTGTTGATTTACCTTTCGGTACTGTACGCTTAATCAGTACAATTTTACAAGTTATGGTGCTGGGCTTAATCATAGGGCGAATTCTTCGCAATCGCTTTGTGCGTAAACAAAAAGAAATTTCGCTAGTAGAAATAATGCTGATTTTCTTGGGGATGTTGCTTTTGGCGGGCGTAAGTTGGGAAGGTCACCACGTCACAATGGTGTTGGTGTATCCAGCCATTGTGTTGTTATTGAGGCAATTAGGGAGAAATAGACTCCAAAAAATCACGACAATCCTCTGCTTGATAGTAGGCTTTATGACCTTAGATTTACTGGGTTCACGACTCTACAATATGGCACAAGGATTCAGCGTCATTACTTTTTTGATGCTGTATTTGTTGGGGATTGCTGTAATGATTAAAGACCACTACCCAACAAAAAAGGCCAGTGCGGCAAGCACTGACCTTTGAGGAAGAATATAAGAATTGACTTACAGTTTGAATGTGATACCTGCTTTGATATTAGATACCCCACCACCGCCTAATTCAACGACAGCACCTAATTTTTCGGCAAAGTAATAACGAGCACCTACATAACCAAAGAAGTAAATGTTGCTTCCGTAGCTACCACTATAAACACTACTACCACCATTGTATTTGGCAGTATAGTAGCCAATACCTAAGCCACCATAAGGGTCAAATTTGTCGCTATCAATTTTTAATAACTCCCCTACGTGATACGACCCACGAGCACCAAAATACAAGAAGGTATAGCCATAGTCTGTACCTGGATATTTCCAAGAAGTGAAGTCAAATGCACCACCCACGCTGATATTGTCTGTAATACCCACTTCAAGTGAAGCCCCCAGTGGTAAGCCTCTACTATAATACGAGTTTAGTCCAATAGTGGCGTTCAAAAGTTTGTCCCCATTCTTATATGCTTGTGCGTAAGAACGGTTGCTGAACAGCGCAATGGTTGTTAAAACCATCAAAATAGTCAGTAATTTTTTCATTGTAATAATGGGGTTTGGTTGAAATGATAAAGTTTCAAGGGCTAAATGTAGGCTAATTTAAGAAATAAATGCAATGACTTGTATCATTTTTAACTTACAAATTTATCAAACGGTATATTTTGTTCAACAAGTGGTTAGAGCATGAGAAGTGAAAGCACAAAAACACCATCACCTACCCAACGGTAATGTTCATGCGTTAAGAAGGTGTCTGGGTTGTATCTGATGTAAAGCAATATGGCTGACATGAGCAACAAACTGAGCAAAACCCGCCGTTGATAGGGGTAATCCACAAAAAAAAGTAACCCAACTACTAAACCCAAAATCAAAACAAAAATAATAGTAATAACTCGACGACAGGTTTCGTCGCCCCACAAAATAGCCAACGAATTAGCTTCATCTGCCTGAAACGCCTCCATCCAGGAAAAAAGTAAGAGGTTCTGAGAAACAATTAAAAGAAAAATAAACCCATAGCCCCAGTCAACCCAATTCAGTTCGGGCTGCATTACAGCAACACTTCCCCAAACTCCGCCAGTGTATAGTAGGGCAACAACAAACTCTTTTTGTGCCTGAAATATGCTCGAAGCCGATAATCTATTAACAAGCCACAGATAAAGCCCAGTGAGTGTAGTAATGCCAATACCCAACCACAGAATTTGTTGAGGAAGAAAAAACAGTAAAAACGTCCCAATTACGCCACAACCTACCAAGATACGCCAAAGTAGGGAGGCGTGTTGCTGATGAAATTGATGGCGAGGCGAGATGATTTGCCGATAACGAATATCTAATAGGCGGTCAAGGGTATATACAATGAATACACCCAAGGCCAGAAGGATAGGTGTAGCCCAGTCAATTGGATGGTGTCCGTTGGGCAAACGGGCAAACATCAAATAACAAAATAACGCACCCATCACCACGTCGAGGCTGAGTAAGTGCATGGTGCGAAGAGACGTAATAAATCGGGTTAAGTTCATTTCTATCGCAAAAATAAACGTATTTTGTATTTTTGGGCCAAATCAACTGTCTATTCATTACAGATAAACTGTCTGTATCAAAACAAATATGAAATTAACCATTATTGTTCCTGCTTACAACGAAGAAAAAACGATTCAGTCTATTCTTTATAAACTATTGGAAGTGAAGCTGATAGCTAATTTTGAGAAGGAAATAATCATCGTAAACGATTGCTCAAAAGACCAAACAGAAGCAAAAATTCTGGATTTTATTAAATTGAATCCGACTGTACCTATTGTTTACCAGCAGCATAAAGTTAATCAAGGCAAAGGCGCTGCTATTCACACAGGCATTCGCCATGCCACAGGCGACTATTTGATTGTACAAGATGCCGATTTGGAGTACGATCCCGAAGAATTTAATGTGCTATTGGCCCCGGTCGTTAAAGGATTTGCTGATGTGGTATATGGTTCTCGGTTTATGGGTGGCAACCCACACCGCATCTTGTTTTTCTGGCATTCTATTGGAAATAAGTTTTTAACTATGCTTTCTAATGCCTTTAATGACTTGAACCTGACAGACATGGAAACGTGCTATAAGTTGTTCAAAACCAGCATGGTACAGTCATTAAATCTTCAGGAGAAACGCTTTGGTTTTGAGCCAGAAGTAACAGCCAAGATAGCTCGCATTCAATCTGTACGTATTTATGAAGTTGGTATTTCGTATTATGGCCGTACCTATGCCGAGGGTAAAAAAATCAACTGGAAAGACGGCCTTCGGGCTATTTATTGTATTGTAAAATATGGTTTGTTTGGATAGAAGCTACGGTTACCGCCCCAGAATGGGAAACGGTTGTATATGCCAGTCTCTGACTTCTTTCCTCCAAATCATTGAGGTAATTACCAATTGAAAATAGCACAAGTAATGCCAATAGTCATTTTATTTTTATTTGTTGTTCTGAGTTTTTCACAATTGGCTGTAAGGTATGGTTGGCGAGAAGGTTTTGTGAAGACTCTTCTGCTGGTAGCTGCAACGAGTTATTTTTTTACAGAATTAGAGAGTTATTGTTCTGCTTTGAATTCATCAACTGCCATATTGAGTTGGGCAATTTTATTATCAGGCACTCTTTTTACTCTGTGGAGATATGGATTGAGTAAGCCGCAAATTCCTGATTTTCAAGAAATTATTAAGACCTATCCTTTTCAGTTTTATGCCTTTGTATGCTTGCTGATTTGCCTTTTGATAGAGGCATTATTGGTTCCTCCCAACAATTATGATTCCATGTCGTATCACATGGCAAGGGTGGCGCATTGGGTTCAAAATCAGAACGTTGCCTATTTCCCAACCAGCATTGCTCGGCAATTGTATCATAACCCCATGGCTGAGTATTTGATAGTACAACTGCAACTACTTAGTGGAGGCGATTGGTGGGCTAACTCCGTGCAGTTTGGAGCCATGTTGGGGGCCTTGTCGCTGGTTTCGTTGTTGGTCAAAAAAATAGGATTAGATTCTAAAGGGCAGTTTTGGGCCGTAATTCTTGTTTTTGCAATACCTTCAGGCTTGTTTCAAAGCACTTCTACCCAAAATGACTACGTAGCGGCATTTTTTCTGCTGTCAACTATTTATTTTGGATGGCAACTTTCTGCCCCAATGTCTTCTGTCCCTCAGCCCTCTGGTATCATTTGGCTTGCTCTTGCCTTATCGTTGGGAGCATTTACCAAATATACAACGTTGGTGTTCGCCCTACCTTTTTGCCTTTGGTTTGGGGCCAATTACTTACGAAATTATGGTTTATGGGGTACAACCAAAATAGTGACTATTATTGTATTTTTTTTGGTTGTAGTCCTCACACCGTTTATATGTAGAAACCTCGAAACATTTGGCAATCCAGTTGGGCCTAAACCTGGTTCTTCTGTTAATTTACCAATGGCAAATGCGCCTATTAGTTTAGCAAATACGTATTCAAATGTGCTTAGAAATCTTGGAAACCAAGTAGGATTACCAGTAGCATCATACAACCAATCAATTGACAAAATAGTTGAATTTTTGCACCAAATATTTGGTTTACAGGTAAATGAAAGAGCTAATTCGTACCTCAATGACTTATATCGAACCAGTTTTAGTTTTGATGAAGACTTGGTCAATAACCTCCTACATCTGTTGCTGTTAGGATGGGCATTTATTTGGTTAGTTAGTCATCTTAAGCGAGCAGAGTTTACCCAAAAGACTGCACTACTTTTTACAATATGCCTACTTGCTGGGTTTGTACTTTTCTCAGCTCTGTTGCGTTGGCAAAGCACAAGCGGCCGTTTGCTGTTGCCCTTATTAGTAGTTGCTTGTGTACCAATCTGTTATGTGGTAGTTCGGGTATTGAATGCAAAAAGTCAGGTGTTTTTGATGAGTTTTCTGCTGATTACTTGTGTACCTGTTGTGCTGTTCAACAAGTCAAAGCCACTTGTGGTATTAGATAATTGGATCAGGCAATGGACTAATCAGCCGCAGCAAGTCATTCCCGAAATTAAATTTAACGAGTTGCTCCAACAGATACCTCAACAGGCCAATTTCTTAAAAAGTACTTATGAACAACCCTACTTGACTCGTTATTTTCAACTTAAACAAGATGTTTCAGTCGGGGACAATAAACGCTTAGTAACTTTGTTAGATTCGCTTAGTTTTATGAAAAAAAAGCCATTTTGGGCAAGTTCTCGGCATGAGAATTATTTTCGTAATCGTCGAAATCTTCATGAAATCTTTGAGCGAGTTACTACTCAGGCAAAAGAAGCTAATTGCAAAAATATAGGACTGGATTTAGGCTTCGATGGCATGGAATATCCACTTTGGGTGTTGCTTCAAGACAAGATAGAGGGCGTGCAATTACACTACGTGCGTTATGCCCCCGTGATGGCGCATACACCCAATGTACCCAAGCATTTTGGCTACGACTGTCTGCTAACAGAGTTTGAGGATTCTGTCAACGATTACCCGCCAAGCCAAATTAAGGCATATTATGATTTGGGAGAAATAAAGCTAATTATTTTCAAACAACCTCAGTATCAAATATTTGTACGAGAGCGTTATTTTTTTGACAAGAGTTTTTTATGATCTTCGACTCATTACTTCAATCTCGTCCCCAACCCGAATAATGCCAAGCGTGCCGGGAAGTAAATTTTGTCCAAAAAGCACTTTATTATTTTTGGTTCGGTAGGTAGCAAGAGTACGTAGGGGTTCTTTCCCTTTTTGGGCAGTTGCTTGATCCACGGTGGTCAGTACACAACGGGCGCAAGGTTTTACACCAAAAAACTGGTTAGTACCCACCCAAAACTCATGAAAAGTATCTTCTTCAAAAGGTATGCCTCCAACAAAAACGAGATTAGGCCGAAACCGATTGATAGAAACGGGTTTTTCTAAGCGAGTATTCAAATCATCTAATGAACTTTGGCCTATCAGTAAAAATGGATAAGCATCCGAAAAACTGGTAATTTCTTGATTTTGAGCATAGTCAGGGTCAACTTTACGATACGAATCGTCGGGCATGTAAACCAAACTACAAGGGAAGCCAATGGCGTTGGTAAACCATACGTCAAATTCTTCGGAGAGCAAATGTGCCTCTACCTCATCGTCCCAGATTTGTACCGGTACTCTGTCGCCCAATGGCGTTTCAAAATGAACTTCAAGCGGTTCGACAGCCTCTTTTTTATGGGTAATAATGAGTCCGTTAGCACCTATTTCAACTTGCAATAAGGCCATAAGTGGATGCTCACGTTGTGTCAAAAACCGACCCGTTTCGTCAATAAGCATCCAACGGCGGTCGTGTTGAAGGCCTCGTTCGGTCACAAGGGCTTGCTGCACGCTCACACCGCCGAGCGATTTGATTGGATAAATGTAAAGTTCAGAAAGTAAGAATGGGTTAGTCATATCATACTGGGGATGTTAAACATGTAATGCTGTAAATTGGTCTGACGGCACGTCTGACCTGCAAAGGCTTACATCTTTGACTGTTGTCATGCTGGGATGAAATTTCAACAAAGTACGGAAATTCTTTCAACAAAAGAAGTGTTTTCCACTTATCAAACTTTCCTCGTAGTTTTGAGGCGAATTTTAGTTAAGGTCTGCACCGCAGGTCTGACCCAATTGACGAGAATATTGTAAAAGAAAAACTCATGCTGGGGTCTGCACCGCAGGTCTGACCCAATTGACGATAACAACATCATAAATAGAAAAACTCATGCAAGACGTATTCATTGTTTCTGCCGTTCGCACACCACTCGGAAGTTTTGGAGGTTCGTTATCAAGTGTATCAGCCACGCAGTTGGGGGCCAATGCCATCAAAGGCGCACTTGATAAGATTCAACTTGACCCATTATTGGTAGAGAGCGTGATTTTTGGTAATGTTGTTTCGGCCAATTTGGGGCAAGCACCGGCTCGTCAAGCGGCTATATTTGCAGGACTTTCTAAAAATACAACGTGTACAACCGTCAATAAAGTATGTGCTTCGGGTATGAAATCTACTATGTACGGAGCGCAAGAAATCATGCTGGGCAATGCCGATGTAATTGTAACAGGTGGCATGGAAAACATGTCGCAAATTCCATTTTATTTAGACAAAGCCCGTTTTGGAGGCTATGGTTACGGCAACGGCACTTTGATTGACGGCTTGGCAAAAGACGGGTTAATAGATGTGTATAATCAGTTTGCCATGGGTGTTTGTGCCGACAACACTGCTAAGAAATATGAGTTTAGTAGAGAAGACCAAGATGCCTTTGCTATTGCCTCTTATCAGCGCAGTGCAGCAGCTTGGCAAGCAGGCTATTTTGCTGACGAAGTGATTGCCGTTTCTGTTCCTCAGAAAAAAGGTGATGCCTTAACAGTAAGCGAAGACGAAGAATATAAAAACGTAAAATTCGATAAAATTGCCTCTTTAAGAGCGGCTTTCACCAAAGATGGCACCGTAACAGCCGCTAACGCTTCTACCATTAACGATGGTGCAGCGGCCTTGGTATTGATGAGCGAGCGCAAAGTAAAAGAGCTGGGAATAACCCCCTTAGCTCGAATTGTTTCCTTTGCTGATGCCGAGCAAGAGCCCGAATGGTTCACCACAGCTCCTACTTTGGCTGCACCCAAAGCCCTCAAAAAAGCAGGACTGAACATTGGACAAATTGATTATTTTGAGATAAACGAAGCCTTTTCAGTAGTGGTGCAAGCCTTCATGAAAGTGATGGATATTTCACATGAGCATACCAATGTGTTTGGTGGAGCCGTGTCATTGGGCCATCCGCTCGGATGCTCTGGTGCACGCATTATTACCACACTGAATAATGTATTGCACAAAAAAAATGCCCACTATGGCTTGGCTGCCATCTGCAACGGTGGTGGAGGTGCTTCGGCTATTGTGATTGAGAAGGTGTAGGCTAATAAATAGGCTTTACTTGATAACCAGCTTTTTGCAAAAGTTTTACTACTCCCTTTCTCCCTCCTAAGTGCGCTGCACCTACGGCGAAGAAGGTAGATTTCTGATGAGAGAAAGTACCTATTTTATCAATCCACTTGGCGTTTCGGTTGTCTAACAATTGGCTTTCATAGTCTTTAAATTCAAAGTCACTTTTAGCAGATAGTTTGGCCATTTTTTTGATATTCTGACTTTTGTAGAGTGCCACCATTTTGTCAAATTCATTGTCAGATTGAGCAGGCTGCTTAATGAGTTTCATCATGGCCTCAGCTTGCTTTTCGTAAGGTATTTCGTCAAAAATCGCCATTTGGTCTTTTACACTTTCAAGTCCATATACTTCTTTCTTTTCTTTTTTAGCCATCTCTGTAAAAGTCATTTCATAAGACTGAATCGGACAGTTCATGACATTTTTGTAAAGCATACTCATCAGCACAAAAGGCTTTGCATTGTTAAAAATAGCCAGATTCATTCCCACCGAATCTTTAAAATAACGTTCCAAATTACCATAATCTGCTTCAGAAAGCAGCTTTTTGAGGGTCATATTGTTTTTCATGTACATAGACTGCATCATGTCCACCATCATTTTGGGGTCATCCATATCGAGTTCAAGCACTACTTGTTCGGCTTCGGCAAAGTGAACTTTAGTTTTTTCAGACAGCACAAAATCCTTTTCGCAAAGTAAATGTATAGTGCCGTAGAGGTAGGATGGTTTATCTAATCCATTGCCCGAAATTTCCCAAAGAAGAGATTTTTTTTGTGCAAAAGTTAGTTGAGATAACAGTACAAAAAGGCTGAGGAATATTTTTTTCATGGCGTAGATTTTTTCTTGAGTGAAGGGTCTGACTCCGTTATGGCGTTTTATTGTTAACTGCCAAACGCCATTCGTGGCATAGGGCTAATTTCTTGTGAACAAAACTCACCTTGCTGGTATTTGAAATGTGCCGCCATGGCAATCATCGCAGCATTATCAGTACAATATTCAAATTTTGGAATAAAAACATCCCAGCCAAAAACCTTTCCCATTTCTTGCAAAGTATTTCGAAGTCCAGCATTAGCAGATACACCACCAGCAATAGCAATTTGGTGGATACGGGTCTCTTTGGCTGCTTTTTTGAGTTTTTGAAGCAAGATTTTTACCAAAGTTTGTTGATAACTGGCACAAATATCGGCCAGGTTTTCGGCTACAAAATCAGGGTTTTTAGCTTTCTCATTTCTTAAAAAATACAAAAAAGCAGTTTTTATACCTGAAAATGAGTAATTTAAGCCTTGCATCTCAACAAGCGGGAAGGCAAATCGGTCAGGATTACCCTCACGAGCGTATTTATCAACCAGCGGGCCGCCTGGGTAGGGCAAATCAAGCAGTTTAGCTGCCTTATCAAAAGCTTCGCCAACGGCGTCGTCTTGGGTTTCGCCAATGATTTCCATGTCTAAAGGTTCACGTACCAGCACAATTTGTGTATGGCCGCCACTAACCGTAAGGCACAAAAACGGAAACGAAGGCTTGGGGTCTTCTATAAAATGTGCCAATACGTGTGCTTGCATGTGGTTTACGTCAATGAGGGGGATGTTTAAGCCCAAGGCTAAGGCTTTGGCAAATGACGTACCCACCAACAACGACCCCAGTAATCCCGGCCCACGAGTAAAAGCAATGGCAGATAGATCGTTTTTAGTTACTTTTGCATCGGCAAGTGCTTGTTCTACTACCGGAACAATGTGCTGTTGATGTGCTCGTGAAGCCAATTCAGGTACTACGCCGCCCCACTGCTGGTGAACAAGCTGAGTAGCAATTACATTGGAACGGATTTTGCCATTCACAATAACAGAAGCCGAGTTTTCATCGCAAGACGACTCAATGGCAAGGATAATTTGATTATTTTGTTTGGTCATTACGAACCACAACGGGCAAATTGAACGTTAATTGATTGGGAACAACGATAAATTCTTAAAAATTCCCTGGTTTTAAAGAAATTGAGATTCCTTAAACTCATCGGTAAATTTATTTTCTATACCCTGCTCCTGCTGATTTTGCTGCTGGGAGCAGTGGTAGTGAGTTTGCAATTGCCTTCAGTTCAAACGTGGTCGGCGCAGTATGCTACTGAGTACCTATCCCAAAAACTGGGAATGGAAGTGCGGATAAGTGGCGTAAGTATTGAGTGGTTCGACAAAGTGATTCTTCAAGACGTACATGTACACGATACACACGGACAGCCAATGATTGATGTGGGTGAGCTCTACGCTAACCTTAATCTTACTAAATTGACTGATAGTACTCAAAATGTACTCGATGCCGTTAGGCTGATACGCCCAGATGTGCGTTTGGCGCAATATCCAAACGAAGACCGTCTTAATATTGATGAATTTATTCATCGTATCAATCTCTTAACTTCATCAAAGCCAGATACTATTCCAAAGATCAATAAAAAGCCTGTTCCGTTTATTATTGAACACGCTGAAATAGAGGATGGTATGCTCACTTTCAATGACTTTCGTAGTGAGCGAATGACCGAAAAAGGGGTGTTTGACTACAACCATTTTGTCTTGAACAACCTCAATGCTTCAATACTGAATTTTAAGTTAGTGGCTGATACGGTATCACTCGGTGCCGAAAACCTTCGAGCCATCCACAAAAAATCTGGCTTGAACATTCATGAACTCAGTACTGATTTTCTGTACTGTCAAAAAAGCATGATTTTCAATCACCTGTTGGCTCGCATCAACGGTTCAGTAATCCGTAACTACTTGGCGTTTCATTTCAATGACCAAAGCGACTTGGGTGAGTTTAATACCCTTGTTCACTTAAAAGCTAATTTTGATAGCACGTACGTTGTTACCAAAGACCTGCGCCCGTTTACGTCGGGGGTGGAGCAATTTAATGATGTTTGGGTGCTGAATAAGGGTAAATTTGACGGGCGAGTTGTTGATTTTAAACTCCAAAATGCTGATTTATACTTTGGCAAAAAAAGCCGTTTGCAAGGCGATTTTGCTTTTAAGGGTTTGCCAGAAGTTGAAAAAACTTTGATGGATTTTGCAGTTA
The DNA here is from genome assembly GCA_044228045.1 of Spirosomataceae bacterium. Classification (GTDB taxonomy): domain Bacteria; phylum Bacteroidota; class Bacteroidia; order Cytophagales; family Spirosomataceae; genus JAXLVB01. Next base: position 3,779 of record JBGAVQ010000047.1, on the reverse strand, counting down.
AAAAATCAGCACTCAACCTGCCTGACATAGAGCAATATGTGGGCAAAGAAACAACCAAAAGTTTACAGAAATTTGGCTCATTGGCGTTTGAAGGTACATTTAATGGCAAATACAACGATTTTAAAACTAAGGGTATTCTGCAAACTGATTTGGGCCAAGCTAATGCCGACTTGGTGATGAAACTTAGTAGTAACCCAGCAAAGTCATCGTACAAAGGCGATTTGGCACTAATGGATTTTGATTTGGGTAAACTGATTGAAAATCAGAAACTTTTGCAAAAAATTGAACTCAAAGGAAGTATTGAAGGTACGGGGTTTGATTTAGAAAGTGCCATGGTGAAAATAGACGGTTCTGCAAAAAAAGTAGGGTTTCAAGGCTATGACTACACCAATTTGTATGTAAACGGCACACTCCAAAAAGGCAAGTTTGACGGAAAGGTAAGCATGAAAGATACCAATCTGGTCTTTAACTTAGGCGGTATGGTGGACTTGAACCAAAAAGGCAAGGAACTCTTTGAAATCAAAGGAAAAATTGCAAAAGCCAATCTTAAACCCCTGGGCATTACTACCCAAGAAATGCGCCTGCAAAGTGACCTAAACGTAAATTTTCAAGGCACTGACCCCGACGTAATGCTCGGAACAGGGCAGTTTTTAAATACATATCTGTCGCAAGGAGGCCGTAACCTCATTATTGATTCATTGTTTTTGTATTCGTTCAAGCCAGATTCTAATAGGCTTATTGGCATCAACTCCGACCTGTTAGATTTTAACGCCAAAGGGGAATTTCAGTTATCAAAAGCACTCAATGATATTCAGATGCTGGCTAAAGAATACGCATTGTATTTTTTTGATAATGAGCAGAATAGGCAAGCGTATTACGCTCGAAAAATGTTTGAAGCTCCCAGCCGTTATGGCATTAACTTCAACTTACTGCTCAAAAACACAGACCCGTTGATGGCGTTTTTCTATCCTGAGGGACGCATCTCTCGCAATGCTAAATTTGAAGGTATTTTTACAATGGGTAATACCTCGGCGTTCAATTTTTCTGGCAAAGTAGATACCCTGATTGTAGATGCGTACAAGTTTTACCAGTCTGATATTGATATTGTTACGTCTAAGTTTGCCAATAATCCCGAAGTGTTAGCATCTGGAATTATTAGTTCTAAAAATCAGAAAATCAATGTATTAGCCCCAACTGAGAATTTAGAGATAGAAGCCTCTTGGGACAATGATCACATTCGGTTTTCGAGTGGATTAAAACAAAGTAATAGTACCAATCGAGCAGATTTGAATGGTGACTTGCGCTTTACATCGAGTGGACTTGAGTTGGGCTTGCAACGTTCTCGGTTTAGGCTCTTAGACGGCACTTGGAGAATTAGCCCCAACAACTTAGTAACAATAAGTGGTTCTGATATTTGCTTGAGAGATTTAACTTTTTCGAACAACGGGCAATCAATCTCGCTCAATGGCACTGTTTCTGAAGATTCTACACTGGCACTTGAACTCAAATCAGAAGATTTTCACCTCAGCACCATTGCACCGGTAATAGAAATGGACTTAAACGGTACTGTAAATGGGGTGGTTGTGCTAAGGGATTTGTACGATAATATTTATATAGATAGCGACATCAATATAGACGAATTGGTCTATAAAAATTTCTTGATAGGTAACGTGCTTGGTATTGGCCGATGGAACAAAGCTAAAAATATGGTAGAGGTGGACTATCACATTGACCGTATGAACAACCGTATTTTGAGCCTCAAAGGAACGTATGATCCCGTACGAGACAGCCAGGCCTTTAACCTACAAGCCGTTCTTAATCAGACCAATCTCGAAATTTTAGAACCATTTACAGCAGGCTTGTTTAAAGACCTGAGCGGCACAGCTACGGGGAAAATCTCCATTACTGGCTCAACCGACGACCCCAAAGTACGAGGTGAATTGGTAGTTAAGAAAGGACGTTTGATGTTTGACTACCTCAAAACAGTCTGGAATTTTGAGGATAAAGTACTGTTTGAAGATGGGGCGATTCGAGCTAAAAGTTTGCAACTCACCGACGAAGAAGGCAACAAAGCTACACTTCGTGGTGGGGTGTATCACGATGGTTTTAAGTATTTTCGACTGCTTGTGGCAGCTGATATGAAGAACTTCAAGGTAATGAACACTACCGTGAAAGATAATGAAATGTTTTATGGAACTGCCTACGCATCGGGAAAATTGGAGATTGAAGGCCCATTAGAAAACCTATCTATCAAGGCAGATGCAACCAGCAATAGAGGCACTAAAATCTACATTCCACTCGACCGAACCGAAGAAGTAAGGTCTGACGATTTTATTGAGTTTGTCAATACTGGTGCAGCCAAAAAAGACACAAGCCTTGCATTCTCAGCGGTGAAAGAGGTGAATTTGTCCGGAATTTCGATGAATTTTAATTTCAATGTAACCCCCGATGCGTATCTCGAAATTTTGATGGATCGCCAAACCAAAGAAGGAATATCTGCCAACGGTAAGGGCTTGATTAACTTACGATTAGATACCAAAGGCGACTTTTCGATAGTAGGAAATTATGAAATAGAGAAAGGAGAATACAACTTCACTTTTGAGAATATCCTAAGCAAGCGATTCAAAATACTGTCGGGTAGTCGTATCAGTTGGTCGGGTGACCCTTATGAAGCTCGTATTGACATCAAAACGGCCTATACACAATATACGTCACTTAAAAACATTATTCCTGCCTCACAACTTTCGGGACAAGAAGACCGCCCCGAATTCAACCGCCGTTACCCCGTTAATGTAAATATTGGCTTGACAGGCCGCCTCATGCAGCCCAGCATCACATACGGCCTCGAGATTAAAGAATTCCCACCGAGCTTTACCCAAGCTGTTACCACATTTGAGAGCCGAGTAAAGAGCAACGAACAAGAACTCAGCCGCCAAGTGACAAGTATGTTGGCACTTGGGCAACTGATTCCAGACAATGCTTCACAATTTGCCCAAAGTAATATTTTGAACAACCTGACCGAGCTACTCTCAAACCAGTTGAGTAAGTGGGCTTCGCAATTAGATAAAAACCTGCAAGTTGACTTGTCATTTAACGGAGGGCTAAATCAAGACCTCATGCGGAACTTGCAGTTACGTTTCTCGTATAATTTCAACGACCGCCTGCGTATTACCCGAAACGGTGGCTTTACCAACTCGCTTAACCAAACCGATGCCGCCACCCTCATTGGTGATTGGTCTTTGGAGTGGCTCATTACATCTGACGGAAAACTACGACTTAAAGCCTATAATCGCAACGTCCAGAATCCCTTCTCGTCGCTTTCAAACACGGCTGTAACCACTACCACAGGCGGCGCAAGTATCTTATACACAGAGAGTTTTAATTTTTTGCCCTGGCAAAAAAAGAAAAATAAATTAAACAGTCCGATTGGCTTACGGACTGGTAATCCAGGCGGAGATACGAATGAGTAAGCGGAAATAATTTGATGAAAGAATAAATCTCTTTCAGTAGCCCCTCTTGCTGGCAGCATAATCAGCTATACACGTAATTTGGCCCGAGCATCTCGCTCAAATGCAATGTAAAATGTCGTTTGGAATGACCTTCTTCGCATAAAAACTCACAATAGCCTATCGTCCCTGCAGATAAAAACCTGCAAGTTGACTTGTCATTTAACGGAGGGCTAAATCAAGACCTCATGCGGAACTTGCAGTTACGTTTCTCGTATAATTTCAACGACCGCCTGCGTATTACCCGAAACGGTGGCTTTACCAACTCGCTTA
>JBGAVQ010000417.1:0-3194 GCA_044228045.1 Spirosomataceae bacterium | reverse complement strand
CTCCAGCAACTCAGCAAACTACCTATCGAATGAAACAGTGGATACTGATTAGCGTGGCTTTATTATACACCCAACTCCTTGTTGCTCAGACACCTGACGACGACTTTACGAAAGCGTACAGGGCGGCTATTGCACTCAAGATGGCCCCACTTTCGTTGGTTGATATTGACCCTACTGTTCAAGGTGGACTTGAAGTGTTTACCAAAGATGGCTTTCATGGCTGGCACACCGAGTTGGGCTATGCCCCCAAATCTTACTATTCTGCCTTTTGGGGTGACAATTCAACCCGAACACAAGAAACATGGCGAATTCGAACCGAATGGCGTTCTTATTCCAGAGGCTTTTCTGCTCGCACTGGTAGCTATCCATATCAAGCCTTTGAGCTACTTTTCAAATATGTAGAACAACCCCGAGAGCGTGAGATAGGGCGACAATGCACCGATTTTAATTGCAATTATTTTGAGCGAATTAGCTTTAATCGTACCAAAACAGTATTGGGATTGAGCATTAAATGGGGAAAACAACGGGTTTTTGATAATGGTTTTTTGTTAGACTGGTATGTGGGTGTAGGGCTGCGGTATGTAGGAATACGAGAGTCTAACGTACCAGCAGACGAGCGTAGTTGGCTCTTAAATAACGGCTATCACTTTGATTTTGAACGAAAAGTAGGCGACTATGCAGCCCCACAAGTTAATTTAGGATTGAAAATAGGTTATCTTTTTATCAAAAAAGTTGGCACTATTTAGCGTTTAAAGCGCTTCAAGAACCACTGCGATAATACAAAGGTCATTTTTATATTACATTACTTTGGAAACTTACCAACCCACCTACCTCAACATCAAAGCCTGGGCCGAAGAAGACCGCCCTCGAGAGAAACTCATGCTCAAAGGCAAAGCAGCTTTGTCGGATGCCGAGCTGCTGGGAATCCTTATCAACTCAGGCATTCAGAACCTCACTGCGGTGGATTTAGCTAAGGAAATCTTACGAAACATCAACAATGACCTCAACCAATTGGCCAAGCTGTCGGTCAAGGAATTATCCAAGTTTAAGGGAATTGGCGAGGCAAGGGCTATTACCATTGTGGCAGCCTTAGAATTGGGCCGTCGTCGCAAAGACAGCGACCCGCAAGAGCGTGCTAAAATCACCTGCGCTCGTGATGCCTACAATGTGCTAAGGCCACACTTGATGGATTTGCCTCACGAAGAATTTTGGGTTATTTTGATGAATCGTGCCAACCAAGTGATTCGGGCTGTTCAGATTAGTGCTGGCGGAGTTTCGGGAACAGTAGCTGACCCCAAAATCATCTTCAAAACGGCCTTGGAACATTTAGCCAGCTCTATGATATTAGCACATAACCACCCGTCGGGCAACCTAACCCCCAGCCAAGCCGACAAAGACTTGACTCGCAAAATGAAAGAAGGTGGCCGATTATTGGACATCCCAATTCTCGACCACCTCATTGTTTCGGACAAAACCTATTTCAGTTTTGCCGACGAAGGAATATTTTGACACTCAAACTTTTATCTTTTACTGAGCCTGCGTATCGCAATTGGTATCGCTAAGCGTCACCTTTGTAACCTTATTGTTGAGGTCGGTTATGTCGGCAGCGATAAATCCAAAGCGGTGGTTGATGTACCACTTTATTTTTTTGACACCGGCAGTTTTGCCAAAAAGTTGTACACCCGGAGGGACAATTTCTTCTACCACTACACATTTCACGATCAGCCCTAATGCCCAGGTTGTTATCTCTTCATGAGAGGCTAATACAGTGCGAACTACCTTTTGATTGCCAATATTGTACTCGTATTTATCCCCCGGCTGGGCATCAAAACGTGCCAAAATGAATGGTTTTGACTCGTCGCCATTGCTATATACAAAATCAGAAATTTCGTCAGCAGATACTTTGCCCTTTACGTTATAGGTTTTGCCGTCGTAAAGAAATGCCGCCGTTACAATTCCTTTGTCGTTTTGTGTTACACTGACCTTACCATCTGGATAGCCTGTTGCTTTGGCTGTCCATGTGTTTCCAGTCTTAGCAATAGTTTCGGCAGGATTAACTTCTTCATTTAGTGAGTCGCAAGCCCATATAGAAAAGCCCGATACTAGTACTACGAAACCTGCAATAATGAGTTTGTTTTTCATGGTGATAATCTGTTTGGGGTTAATATTTCATTAGTTTTTGAAATGATAAAAGGTAATTTGATAATGGTTGAGGTGAGCCCTCAGTGAATTTCAAAAAGAAATCAAAGCGATCTTCGTTGGGCAAGCGGCTTAGTACAACATCGCCAATGATTGAGCCGTTTTCTTCAAACTGTATTTTACTGTATCGGTTAAATTCTTGATCATAGGCTGGGCTGGTAGGGCTAATCTGAGCGTAGTTGATATGCCCTGTTGTCTCTATCTCAAAAAGGCGACTTACGAAATGTGCATCTTCAATTGAATAGCTCCCGCCGCCATTAAGTTTAATCTTGCAGTTGACTGTTGCATCCATTACTTCTTGACCAAGCACCTCTATTATGGCATTAAGTTTTACCTGACCATATTGTCCACTCAACTGATTATCCAATGACACTTTACTTTCAAATTCATCTCCTTTGAGTGACAAGCGAATGTACACTGGCACTTGTTGTTCTACTTTCATTTCGTGCAAAAAGCTGGCTACTTGGCGGTTATCTACCCAAAAGGTGGCCTTAAAAACAGATGGAATATTGATATATGACCCAGACTGACCATTTTCAAAAGCATCAATCTTACAGCGTGCATTATTAATTAAACTCCCTTTCAATGGGTAGTCAACCACAATCTGATTACTTGAATTAGACACAAAGTCAAAAGTGGCACGTTTACGACTCCAGGTGTAATGACCTGTTGGCCAAGCCCATTTGTCAGTCACATTGAATGAAATCAACTTATGCTTAACTGAGTCGGCTGATGAATAACGAATATGGGGAATAGGAGCGCCTTTCAAATCAACCAAGCTACTAATAGCAGCTTGCCATTTTGATTCTGCTGCTGCCAAAAGTAAACGGTTAATGTCGCTGTCCAGCACTTTTAGTGCCTTCTCTGCCTCAGCCTTGGTCAATGCTTTTTGCTGAGAACAACTCATAAAAAAGACAATAACTACAATCCAACAAAAACCTACTTTCTTGAGCTGATTCATACTTTTTTCCTCCCTTTTAATTACTCAAATTTCA
>JBGAVQ010000046.1:0-25690 GCA_044228045.1 Spirosomataceae bacterium | reverse complement strand
CCCAGTTTGAGAGTTTGTTGGAGGAACGAAGCAAGAAGATACCGTTGATTCATGAATGCAAAACAAACTTGTGCCGAATACAAAAACGTAAAATTCGACAAAAATAATACGGAAATTTTATCAAATATCTACTTTTATTCCTTAACCCAGTAATAATACCTTGCCAAATCGTTAAGAATGGGTCAATTTTCTATTAAATCGTAATTTTAATTTGGTAACTAATCGACAATTCGATTCGTTTTTTGAGGATAAAAAGTCATCTCAAAATCCATTTTACCGTAAAAAGTTGATTCGCTGATTGGATATCTACCAAATATATTCCCGAGGTGACAAAAGCAGGTAACTGAATCATACTTTGTTGGGTTGAAATTACAGAAATACTGACGGGAATTTTAATTCCAGTAATAGAGTATAGTGAAATAGCTTGTATTTCGGAAGATGTGCTGATAAGAAAAGAATGGTTTGTAGATGGGTTTGGGAAAATCAAAGGGACAGCTGCAACAATACCAACTGACACTGGACGATACACCTGTGCCATTCCGTCTAAATCTACTTGCGTAAGTCGGTAATAGTTTGTGCCTGTTTGTGGGTCATTATCAACCAATTCATATTCCTTTTTTATATCTGAGTTTGGAGGTGTTTCTATGTATCCAACCTGAGTGTATGCTGACAAGTCACTGCTTTTTTCTATCAAAAAATGATGATTATTTCGTTCAGACTGTGTTGCCCATCTTAATTTTACCACTTGATTTGATAAGACTTCTGCTTTGAAGTAGAGCAATTCAATCGGCAAAAATTGGGCAGAAATATAAGCCCAATTTTGGTGCGAACAACCATCATTGAGGGTAGTGGTAACTGTAAAAAGCCCTGAACTATTAACCGAAATACCTTGAGTATTTTGTCCACCTGTCCACCCATAACTATTGCCTGACGAACTGGTTAGAGTAGCATAACCATTACCTCCGCCGGTAACGGTAATTTGTGGTAAACGATAAGTTTTGGTAGCACCCGAGTAACGAGTAAAGGATGGAATTGTATTGGCGTTAGGTGAGTTAGGCGTACCGATACCTGCCCATGCACTGCCACTCCAAAAAATGGGTGAACTACCCAAATAATACGATTGGTCAGCTAAGGTAGATGTTCCAGAAGGCTTAATAGTGCCGTTGTCATTGTTGCCATGAGCAAAATGCCCAGTACCTACCAGTGTGTAAGACCCTTCGCCAACCCCTGTTCCAGTTATTTCGTTGCCAATGAAATTCTGGTCGTTGGAGTCTATTGTTCCATCCGACATTACGATTCCATATTTTTGGATACGATTTCGAAAAAAGGTATTGTACGGCCCTGATGGCCCCCATGCGTCATCAATAAAAAGGTTCTGACAAACATTTCCCTCGAACAAATTTGCAAACGCATAATGTCCATGTAATGAGATATCGCCTGCATATTCACTCAAAAATTCTGAACGATTTACTTCACGAGAATAATTGTAGGCCAATACATTCCCATTAGCCCCTTCTTTAACTGACATAGCATGGCGTAGGAAGCGAAACACATTGTTCTCTACCAAACACTCGCCTGTATGATGAAAGAGCGTGATGCCATAGCCACGTGTGCCACTGCCATCATAAACAATAGCATGGTGAATGTAGCAGCCCGTGATTTCGATATTTGTACAAGCTTCTAATGCTATATGTGTGCCATTACTTCGGTCGCTTTCAACGTCTTTTATCCAGCAATTAGCAGCATACGAAAGATATATATTGTAGCCTCCACCAGCTGATGGTGTATCGCTTCGGTAAATTTTTAAACTCTCAATTCCAACGTTTTGAACTGGTGTTATTTTACTGATTTCAGGAGTTAACGACGCAGTATAGGTAATGCGAAGAGCACTTGACAGCGTGAGGGTATTGCCCGATTTGCCCGTAATTTTTACAATTTGGCCCACACTGTACGCTGCCCACGAAGCTGGTTTGCTATCCCATGAGCCATTGGCTTGCCGTATTTCGGCATAGTCGCCTACGTTGAAACTTGCTGGATTGCTCACAACAATACTATTGGAACCTTTAGTATAGCCTGAACTAATTGAGACAAACGAAGCTCCTGCCGAGGCAGCAGCTCGGATAAGCTCGTTAGTCGCACCACCCAAATTGAATGTCAGGGTAGTTTTAGATGGGCTTTCGCCTCTTAATACCACATTAGATGGCAAGTCAAGTGTACTGTTAACCAGGTAGTTACCTTCTGGGAAATAAACAATTCCTGCATTTCCCCCGAGCGAACTGATAGCATTGGCAATAGCAGTAGCATTATTAGTAGTTCCATTGCCTATTGCACCATAATTAGTCACGTCTCGAAACGTAGATGGATTCGGAATGCAGCCTTCGTATCCAGCTGATGTCCAATCCACTCGTCTGTCAACTGTCAGCACCTGGCTCTCAACATTGTGCAGTAGTAGTACGCAAAGCAAACAAACAAGGTGTTTCATTCCTTGACAATTTTCAGTTTTTGGCCAATTGAAATAGCGTTATCTTTCAAGCCGTTCCATTCCTGAATCTGCTCGGGGGCTACGTTGTAGCGTTTGGAGATATTGTAGAGTGTATCGCCTTTCTGAACTTCATGGAAAACAGCCTCTACTGGCTTTACTTGCTCAGGGTTAACCATTTTACCTGCTTGGCTTACTCGTATCTTTTGACCTACTTTGAGCGGGAGCGTTTCACTAAGATTGTTCCACTGATACAGGTCTTGTACCGATACACCATATTGCCGAGCTACGCTATAATAAGTTTGCCCTGCCGTAACTGTATGAGAAATGGCTTCGTGGTCATTTTTAGGCACAGGCACTACAACCAAATCTGGCTTATCTTGTTTAGGGGTTTCGGCTGGGGTAGTCTTAGGTTTGGTTGGGTACAAGCTCTTGTCTTCTGGCTTTGGCTCAGGGCTATCTGGTTTTTTCTCCTCTTTCTTTACAATCGGATTGGTTTTGGGCTCTGTTTTGTTTAGTAGAGGGTCTTTTGGTGGTGCTTCGGGTAGCGTAATATACTCAACAGGCTTGTTTTTAGGGCGTTTCTTGCGTAAATAAAGCACTCGTCCGGGCTGTAATTTTACTACTTGTTCAAGACGGTTTAAGGTCAGTATTCGGTCGAGTCTGATGCCATAAATTTGCGAAATTTTCCAAAGTGTTTGGTCTGCCGTAACCGTATGGAAAGGTACTACGGCTTTGCGAGATTTCTTTTTGAGGTAATATACTTCACCAGCAATCAAACGGTCACGCTCTTTTAAGTCGTTGTAAGTCATAAACTTTTCTAACTTAATGTCGGCCCGTTTGGCAAGTGAGGCAGGGCTGTCGCCATCTTGTGCCAAAATTCCTTTTTTACCATTAATTTCATAAAAAATAGGCAAGTTTTTGTTCTTGACCGAGGGGGTGATGCGTTTCAAAACAGGAAAACCAATATCTGTTGTGATAAAATCAGTACGTGCATTGGTAAAGGCTTTGTTTCGTACCTCGTCGAGCCGATTGGTTGGCACGGGTACTACCATCATGTATTCTTTGTCATCGGGTACTACGGTAGCACTTACCCAGCGGTTGTGTAGCCGCAGGTCTTCTTCTTCTACACCAAGCTCTTGGGCAATGCGCTCAAATGTTTTGCCATTGGCGTATTTGTATTCAAATAAGGTAGGTGCTGAGGATGCTTTGTAGTCGGCTAATTCACGTTCAAACACGTACTTGTGCGCCAACGAGCGCAATACGTACCAATCTGTTTTGGCATCAACATTTATTTCGTTGGCGTAGGCCCATTCTTTGGGTACTAAGTTCCGAACGCCACCTAAGCCTAAGCGATAAGAGAAAAGTGCTGATACCCAGTTGTTAAGCACGGCGTTATTTTTCTTCAAATACAAAGCCGCAGCTCGGGTAGAGGCATGAATATTTTTGCGTTCGTCAATGTCAGTGTCAATCCGTAAACCAAAATCACCTGCTGTTTCTTTCTTGAATTGCCAAAAGCCCACTGCATTAGAAGTAGAAACGGCATCAGGCATGAGCGAGCTCTCTTGTACTACCAAAAACCTGAAATCTTTGGGGATTTCTTCGTCCTCAAAAATGGCTTCTACAATGGGGAAGTACATGGTCATGCGCTCCAGCTTGATGTCGAGTGCTCGGCGACTTGCCATCAAATTATTCACATCTTTTTGCACAATGTCTTGGGCTTCGTTGTCGAGGCGTACAGTAACCCCTGCAAATTCAATAGTCCGAGGAACTTTATAGACAGTTTGAGCTTGTGCAACAAATGTCCCTAATAAAAACAATGATACGGCTATCTTTCTCATTTTTAATACTTTTTACGAACTACCATCAGGCCGTCACGTATGGGTAACAATACATTTTCAACTCGCTCGTCTTCATGGATTTTTTGGTTAAAGTCGAGCATATTTTGGGTGTCTTTGTCAATTTTAGAGCCAGTGTTTGCTACTTTGCCACTCCAAAGCACATTATCGGCTATGATAAATCCTCCAACCCGAACTTTCTCAATCACCAAATTATAATAATTGGCATAGTTTGGTTTGTCGGCATCAATAAACACCAAGTCAAAGTTTTCAGGGAGGGTTGGAATAATTTGGAGGGCATTCCCAATCCGAAAATCAATTCTTGATGCTAAGCCCGATGCTTCAAAAAAAGACCGAGTAAAGGTTTCTAACTCTTCGTTGATGTCAATGGTAATCAATTTTCCATTTTTTTGCAAACCTTCTGCCATACATAACGCAGAATAACCCGTGTAAGTACCTATCTCTAAGATGTTTTTAGGCTGAATCATGTGGCTAATCATCGCCAAAAAACGCCCTTGCAAATGCCCTGAAAGCATACGAGCTTGCAAAATTTTAGCATGAGTTTCACGATTAAGCTGGCTCAATACCTCACTTTCGGAACTGGTATGAAGGTTGGAATAAGCCGAGATTGCAGGAGGAAGAAAGTCCATGATGATTGTTGATTACAAATTCTCAGGCACAAAAGTAAGCGAACAAAACTGACTTTCGTCGAATATTTCTTGGGCAATTTCTTGTAATTGATTAGCAGTAATGGCTTCTATTTGAGCAAAAATATCTTGTAGAGATTCTATGCGCCGCACATCTAAAATACTCTTAGCCATCATGAGCATAAAATTCAAATTACCTTCTTCTGACATGGCCAACTGCCCCATCAATTGCTTTTTTATATAATGTAACTGCGTGGTAGAAATCGTTTTTTCACGAAGCAATTGCAGCTCTTTATGCACTAAAGATAGTGTTTTGTTGAGCTTTCGTGGTTCTGTACCAAAATAAACACCAAAAAAACCAGTATCCAAATAAGGGGTGTATTGGGCATCAACAGCATAGGCCAAGCCATATTTTTCTCGTACGGTCAGGTTCAAACGAGAATTCATGCTCGGCCCACCCAAGTGGTTCACAAGCATATACAGCGGCAAGCGTTTGTCATGGGTAAGTCCATACGCACGGCGGCCCAATGCAACTTGGGCTTGGGTTATGGTGCGCTTCACCTCTTGGTGCTGAGGCTGATAGCCGTTAGGGCTTAGCCGAGTGCGATTTGTGTGGGTTGTCAAAATATCACTTAGGTATTTTTCTGCTAATTTCACAACCTTAGCAAAGGGCAGGTTGCCTACACTTGATACTACAATGCGCTCACTATCAAGGTTATGGGCAATAAAGCCTTGTAAATCGTGTTGGGTGAAGGCACTCACGGTTTCGGTAGTACCCAAAATATTGGTACCTAATGAATGATTGGCAAAAATCAAGGTGTCAAAATCATCTTGAATAGAGTCCTCTGGCGAATCGTGGTACATGGCCATTTCTTCGAGAATCACCCCTTTTTCTCGTTCGATGTGTTTTTCTGGAAACGTAGGATTAAAGGTAATGTCCACCAAAACTTCAAGCGCTTTCTCGAAATATTCTTTCAATACAGAGGCATGAAAACAAATTTTTTCTTTGGTTGTGTAGGCATTCAACTCACCGCCCACTCGTTCCAAAGTATTCAAAATATGGTAAGCATTTCGTTTTTTAGTACCTTTGAAGGCCATGTGTTCCCAAAAATGAGCAAGCCCTTGCTGGTCAGGCGTTTCGTCACGGCTACCGATGTCAAGCATTATACAAAGATGTGCTATCTGTGTAGTAGCCAATGGTTTATGCACAATCCGAATGCCATTTGGGAGCGTGTGTAACAAGTAATCTTCCATGCTGAATAGTTAAAATACAGCCCTCTTTTACTTTTGGTGATTGCTGTAAACTGCAAAATTAGTACAAGCTAACGGTTTTGTTACTAACGTTTTTAATTGTTTTATGGTTTTTAAGTAGTTGATTTTCAGGGATACGCCCGTGATTCTGGGCATAGTAAAAACTAAAAGCTCCGATAACAGTACATGGATAAATCTTCAAAAAACAATTCAGTGCAAAAAATCCTTGTTATTCAGACCGCTTTTATTGGCGATGTCATTTTGGCAACCTCGTTGCTCGAAAAACTCCATCGTCATTTTCCAACGGCTCAAATAGATATACTGCTACGAAAAGGCAACGAAGGCTTGTTGGTGGGGCATCCTTTTGTAACGAATGTGTTGATTTGGAATAAAAAGAACAAATATCAAAGCCTTTGGAAATTAATTAAGGAAGTACGAAGCCACTGCTACAATAAGGTGATTTGCCTACAACGCTTTGGTTCTATGGGTTTGCTGACGGCGTTGTCACGAGCTAAAGAAAGAATAGGTTTTGACAAAAATCCATTCTCGTGGTTGTTTACCAAGCGAGTGCCTCATCAGATTGGCAAAACTCATGAAATTGAGCGAAACACTAAACTAATCAGTTGGTTTACAGACGATATTGTGTTTAATCCCAAGCTATATGTATCTCCCAAAGTGGGGTTTAACCCCAATTTTCCTTATATCTGTATCGCCCCAACCTCGGTATGGTTTACTAAGCAATTTCCTGAAACCAAGTGGATAGAATTGATAAAAGCCATTCCCAAGCACTATTATGTTTACTTATTGGAAGCACCCTCAGATATAGCGGCTTGTGAGCGTATTTTGGTGGCAACAAACCAAGAAAGGGCAGAAAATCTGGCTGGGAAATTATCGCTACTTCAATCGGCGGCTTTGATGCAAGGCGCAGTGCTTAATTTTGTGAATGACTCGGCTCCTATGCACTTGGCAAGGATTTTGGTTTTGGCCCATTGGCTGACTTCTCTAAAATTGTAGCGATAAAACAACTTCTCGCTTGCCGCCCATGTGGGCTACATGGCAAACGATCCTGCCCCGAGGGGCATTTTAGATGTGGTTATGATGTTGATAATAACGACTTGCTTACTACTTTGTCTGATGCTGTGGCTTACAATCAAATGAGCAAATACAGAGGGTCATGACAAAAGTACCCTTGTTTTAACCATCTAAAAATCAGTAGATTATAATACTTATGACTTATGACTTACGACTTATAGCTAAATGTAATTTGCCACGTTCATCGAAATTTATACCGCTTGTCTAAACAATTCTTTAACTTTGCACCCGTTTTTAAAGACAAAACCCTATTAAGCTATATCGGATTATGATTAAAAAACTGCTTACTGCCACATGGATGGTCTTGGTTTTATTAACCAACGCCGTTGCTCAAAACTCAAAGGGAATTATACAAAGCCCAAACTATTCGCCAGATACCACTCGTTTCAACCTTGTACCCAAACCCACTTATTTATACTCGCTTAAAGGCGACTTTAAATTTGAAGCTTCAACCAATATTTATATTGATTTTAAAGCTGAAAAAGGAGAATACAAGACAATAGTTGAAAACTTTGCCAAACAGTTTGAAATAGCAAGTGGGCTAAAACTAACACTCATAGATTTAAAGTCCTTCGGCAAAATGCCAGAAGATGGTATTTGGATTAGCTTGTTAAATCCAAATGGAAAAGACAGAAAATTCCCGAATGATTATTATTCGTTGGAAGTCATGCCAAAACGGATTTCATTAGTTGGGGTGAGTCCTCAAAGTGTTTTTTATGCCCTACAAACGCTCAACCAACTACTACCCGCAGAGGTGTACAGTGCTTCGGAAGTAAAAGATATTGAGTGGAAAGTTCCCAGCTGTGCTATTTCTGATTCGGCTCGCTATCAATATCGTGGTTTGATGCTCGACGTAGGCCGTCATTATCATTCTGTTGCTACTATTAAGAAATATATTGACTTACTGGCCATGCACAAAATGAACACCTTGCATTGGCACCTTACCGAAGACCAAGGCTGGCGTATTGAAATCAAAAAGTATCCACGCTTAACAGAAGTTGGTTCTAAGCGCAAAGAAACCATGCTTGGCCATTATAAAGATCAAAAGTGGGATGGCAAACCTTATGGGGGTTTTTATACTCAAGAAGAAATAAAAGAAGTAGTTGCCTACGCTACATCAAAGTTTGTGACGGTAATTCCTGAAATCGAAATGCCTGGTCATTCGTTAGCTGCTATTGCTGCTTATCCGTGGCTATCTTGCGATTCTACCAAAAAATATGAAGTTGGCACTAAATGGGGTGTTGAGACAAACGTGTATTGTCCCACTGAAAAAACATTTTCGTTTTTAGAAGATGTGCTAACAGAAGTTCTTGAACTTTTTCCAAGCAAATACATCCATATCGGTGGAGACGAATGCCCCAAAGACGTTTGGAAAACAAGTGCTTTTTGTCAGAAATTAATTAAAGAAAAAGGACTGAAAGATGAGCATGATTTGCAGAGTTATTTTATCCAAAGAATGGAGAAATTTCTTAACTCAAAAGGTCGTCAAATCATTGGTTGGGACGAAATTTTAGAAGGTGGTCTTGCACCTAATGCTACCGTAATGAGCTGGAGAGGCACAAAGGGAGGCATTGAGGCTGCCAAGCAAAAGCATAACGTAGTGATGTCGCCTAATAACTTTGTTTATTTAGACTACTACCAAGCCGATCCCAAAACCACACCACAGCCAATAGCAATTGGAGGCTTAGTAACCTTAGACAAAATATATGGCTACGAGCCGTCTTCGGAACTTAGCCCAGAAGAAGCTAAGTATGTACTTGGTGTGCAAGCTAACGTGTGGACTGAGTACATCAGTACTCCCGAATACTTAGACTACATGACTTTTCCTCGTGCCATTGCGCTTTCTGAGATAGGATGGTCGCCCAAAGGTTCACGTAATTTTAGTGATTTTCAACGCCGTATGCAAGAGCATTATAAGCGTTTAGACAAGCTGAATGTGAACTATTTTGGTTCAAAACTCAATACCAACTTAACCAAGTAAGCATTGGTAAAGTAAATAATATTAGGAGCGGATGCGAAAGTGTCCGCTCTTTTTGTTAGGTTATCAAATCTCTACAAACTTTATAACAACTGCATGAAACCCAAAGCTATTATTCTGACTAATGGGCTACTCACCACCAACGATGCCAAAACAGCGCACGGTTTGATTAGAGGAACCGAACGATACGACATTGTAGGGGTGATAGATCCACCCACCGCAGGGAAAGATGCTGGGGAGGTATTGGATGGAAAACACCGAAATATCCCTATATTTAGTTCCATAGAACAGGCTGTTAAGCAACTACAAACCATTGATTACCTGATTGTTGGTGTGGCAACGGTAGGTGGTGTTTTACCTGTGGATATGCTTGAAATTATTAAAAATTCCATTCAAAAAGGTATTTCTATTGTCAATGGTTTGCATGAATATTTAGTAGAAAAACCTGAGTTAGTGTCTCTGGCACAGGCGCATAAGGTTGAGCTGATAGATGTTCGTAAACCCAAATCTCGAAAAGATTTACACTTCTGGACAGGTGAAATTTATGAAGTAACCGCCCCAATTGTTGCCGTAATAGGTACAGACTGTGCCTTGGGTAAGCGCACCACCGCACGAATGGTGAAGCAAATGTGCGAAGCAAACAATATCAATGCTCAAATGATTTATACTGGTCAAACAGGCTGGTTGCAAGGTGGCAAATACGGCTTTGTGTTTGACTCTACGCTCAACGACTTTGTATCTGGCGAAGTAGAACATGCGATTGTAACTTGCTGGAAGGAAACACAGGCTGACTTGATTTTGATAGAGGGGCAATCGGCACTAAGGAATCCAAGCGGGCCTTGTGGATTGGAATTTTTAATTTCGGGGAATGCCAAACACGTAATTTTGGTACATGCGCCCAAACGCCAATATTTTGATAACGAACCGCATTGGGGCAACATTCCGAGTGTGGAATCAGAAATAGAAATCATTGAAAAGTTTGGCTCAAAAGTAATAGCCTTAGCCTTAAATACTGAAGGTTGTTCCGATTCGGAAATAGTTGACTATCAGCATTTTTATGAAGAAAAATTGCAGATTCCTATACTTTTGCCTTTGCAAGAAGGTGTGAGCAAACTACTACCTACGTTGAAAAAATTAGGCTCAACTAAGATTTGTACGGAAATTGTCAGTGGAGACACTGACAATGGCCTCTAAGCCGTTGCCTGTGTGCCGCTCGTGTCCCCCTCCCATATAAATCAACGAAGAATCCCAAATTATTATTTGCGTAGTAAATCATGAAAATCAAACGCATTGATAGCCTACCAAAAACTTAGCCCTTAGCAAGCCCTATAGCATTGCTGGACATACGTTTGTAGCAGTAGAAAATGTATTTTTAGAAGTTGAGCTCGAAAACGGAATAGTGGGTATGGGAGCCGCAAGCCCAGCTGAAGAAGTGGTAGGCGAAGCTTGCCATCAAACCTTACAAAACCTCCAATCGGAGTTTATTGAGTGTTTAGTTGGGCGAGATATTCGGCATTTTAGACAGTTAATTTTTGAAACCCATACACAGTTTCCAAACCTACCAGGAACACTGGCGGCCTTAGATATTGCCCTGCACGATGCTTTTACACAGTATTTGGGCATACCGATTGTAGCCTTTTACGGACAAAAAATTAAGGCATTACCCACTTCGGTAACCATTGGTATTATGAACGTAACCGAAACCCTCAAAGAGGCGGAGGCTTATTACAAACAAGGATTTAAGGTATTGAAAGTAAAAACCGGAGAGCACGTAGAAGAAGACATTGAGCGAGTTTTGAAATTGCACGAACGCTACAAAAAACAGCTTACCCTACGAGTAGATGCCAACCAAGGTTATGATTTAATGACTTTACAAAAATTTATAAAAGCGACTAAAAGTATTGATTTAGAGTTAATTGAACAGCCATTGCCAGTAGGTTCAGAAAAAGAACTATTAGTGTTGGATGACCCCAATAGGCGCTATTTAGTAGCTGATGAGTCGCTTAAAAATGCCAAATATGCCTTAAAATTAGCCCAAGAACCACAGCCTTTTGGGATTTTTAACATCAAATTGATGAAATGTGGAGGCATTTTGAATGCTTTTGAAATTGCCAACATTGCTCAAAATGCCAGCATTGACCTCTTTTGGGGTTGTAACGACGAAAGCATTATCAGCATTACAGCAGCATTGCACGCCGCCTTTGCTTGTGCTAACACAAAATACCTCGACCTCGACGGAAGCCTTGACTTAGCCGAAGACGTAGTACGTGAAGGTTTTATTTTAGAAAATGGCTTGATGAAACTGAGCGGAAGGGCAGGCTTGGGATTAAGAGTTAACTAAAACGAAATACTTTATTAGCGTGGCAAAACCTTTTCTTGCCATTTTGCTAACTTGCCCTCTCAAATATCGTTTTTTAATGAATAATTACCTAAATTATTTCAAGGTAAAAATTTGTTAATCAATTAGTTAAACTAATCCAAAATCATAAAACCTACTAAACCATGCATAAACTTTTTCTTTGTTCAACACTCTTCTTTTTATCTATTGCTGTCAAGGCCCAAGACACCTACGCTGAAAAATTAGGATTCCCTAAAGGCAAAAAAGTAATCATTCTGCACGTGGATGATGCCGGCATGAGCTACGACTCCAACATTGGTACACAAAAGGCATTTGGCGGAGTTGCCAACTCTACCTCAGTAATGATGCCCTGCGGATGGGTGGCTCAGTTTTTTGACCTTTACAAAAAGAATCCAACCTGGGATGTAGGCGTACACCTCACTCTTACCTCCGAATGGAACCATTATCGCTGGGCACCTTTGGCAGGGCGTGGCGTAGTACCTGGTCTGTTGGACGAGCAAGGTGCTTTTTGGCATAACGTAGCCCAAGTAACCCAGCACGCCAAGCCCGAAGAAGTAGAAGCCGAATGTAGGGCACAAATAGCTCGTTTCCGGCAGTTTGGCGTAGAGCCTACTCACATAGACTCACACATGGGTACGTTATTTCAACCCAAGTACATCCAGACCTATACGAAAGTAGGCATTTCTGAGAAAATTCCAGTTATGTTTCCGGCAGGACACATGGCCCTGATTGGGCAAGGGCGAAGCGATGCCGAAAAAGGATTGCTCCGCCAATTGGGTCAACAGCTTTGGAACGCCCAACTGCCTGTGTTAGACGACCTTCACGCCGATAGCTATGGCTGGAACCTCCCAAAAGATGTACAACCCACAGATGAGAACCTCCGCAAGATGAAAACCCAAAAGTACATCGAACTGATTCAATCGTGTCAGCCGGGGCTTACCATGATTATTATGCACTGCACCGACCCTACCGAGGTGTTTCAGTATATCAGTGATTCGGCACCAACTCGCAAAGGAGATATGCTGGCCATGACAGACCCCGCTTTGAAGCAATTTATTGAAAAAGAAGGCATTATCTTGACCACTTGGCGAGAAGTGAAAGAAAGACGAGCAAAGTTAAAATAGTGCAAAAGGTCGCCAACCACTGGCGACCTTTTGCTTTAGAGGCTATAAAATTTTATGGCATTGTTACCCCAAAAGTTTGCCTTTTCAGTTTCAGAAAAGCTTGATAGATAGTCGTTTAGCAACTGTACCCACTGCTCATAACTGGCAGCAACAAGACAAACAGGCCAATCAGAACCAAAAAGCAGGCGATTTGGCCCAAAGGCTTCAAACACCACATCGAGGTAAGGGAGCAGTTCGTCACGAGTCCAATATTCCCAGTCGGCTTCTGTTACCATACCCGACACCTTGCAGCACACGTTTTCGTGCTTGGCCATGGCCTGTATATCTTGTTTCCATTTGTCAATAAGCCCTTGTTTGATGTAAGGTTTTGCCAGATGGTCTATCACAAAAGGCTGATTTCCAAGCCTTGCTACCAGCTCTTTGGCTGCGCCAAGCTGGTGCGGATAAATCAGAATATCGTAGGTAAACTTAAAGGCTTCTAAGGCTTTGATGCCATTCAAAAAACTGGTACGAAGCATAAAAAGGTCGTCAGTTTCACCCTGAACAATGTGCCGAAAACCTTTGAGTTTTGGGAACTGCGCATAGTACTCGAGCCGTTCTTTTACTCGTTCGTCCCGTAAATCAACCCAGCCCACTACGCCCTTAATGAAGTCGTGCTGGTTGGCTAAGTCCAGCAAAAAGTCCGTTTCTATTTCAGACTGGTCAGCCTGAACAGACACGCAGCCATCAATGCATGATTGCGCCAGAACAAGCTGTAAATCAGTTGGAAAGAAATCTCGCTGGATTTCGGACATGGACTCGTTTATCCATTCGTCTCGAATGGGGTCAAACTGCCAAAAATGTTGATGTGCGTCAATTTTCATGAATTCAATGAGAGCATGAGAATTCAACGTCGGCGAGAACTTGCCGTCAGGCGTTA
The DNA here is from genome assembly GCA_044228045.1 of Spirosomataceae bacterium. GTDB lineage: Bacteria > Bacteroidota > Bacteroidia > Cytophagales > Spirosomataceae > JAXLVB01. Next base: position 12,003 of record JBGAVQ010000046.1, on the reverse strand, counting down.
AACCCCCGGTGGAACTGCTCGCCGACGTTATTATATTATCTACTCCAGGCTTTTGCCGTTTGCTTAGATGTTCCCAGTCCTTCTATACCTAACTCAACCACATCACCTACTTGTAAGTACATGGGGGGATTCAGCCCAAGCCCTACGCCGTGTGGTGTGCCCGTTGAGATGATGTCACCGGGCAAGAGTGTCATAAACTCGCTGAGGTAACTAACAATAGTCGGAATTTTGAAAATGAGGTTGCTCGTATTGCTGGTTTGCAGTCTTTTACCATTGATATTGAGCCAAAGCGGCAGGTTGTCCACATCAGCTATTTCGTCTTTTGTAACCAACCAAGGCCCCATCGGTGCAAAAGTGTCGCAACTTTTGCCTTTTACCCATTGTCCACCACGTTCCAACTGATATTCACGTTCTGAGTAGTCGTTATGCAAACAATAGCCCGCCACATAGTCCATTGCTTCGGATTCTTCTACATACTGTGCTTTTTTGCCGATGACGACTGCTAACTCCACTTCCCAGTCAGTTTTGACTGAGTTTCGGGGGATAATTACATCGTCGTTAGGGCCGCAAAGTGCCGTAGTTGCTTTCAAGAAAACAATGGGCTCAGTCGGGATTTTAGCTCCAGTTTCACGAGCATGGTCAGCGTAGTTGAGGCCAATGCAAATGATTTTGGAAGGCTTACACACACAAGGCCCCAAGCGGGTGTCGGAGGGGACTTCGTCGAGGCGAGTAGGGTTTTGCTTGATCCATGCTTCTAACAAATTAATCCCTCCATTGGCGAAAAAATATTCGTCATAGTCAAGAGACTTGTAGTTCATGATTTCTTCAAAAAACGGCAAGGTTGAGTACCTTATGCCGTTGATTTCAATACCGGGTAGTTCGGCACCCGGTTCGCCAAAGCGGAGGAGTTTCATGGGGATTAGTATGAATGCTGGATAATAACTTGTGTATTTTACTTGTAGTCAATTCATTAAGCCTCGCAATTCTGATTGGTTTAGAGGAATTAGCTTAGGCTTGGCAAAGTACAAAAAAGAGACAATAAGTAATCATTTACAAATAGTTTATACAATTTTCCATAGCGAAGGGTTTGCAAACGCATCGGCTCTTAGATTTGTATGACAAGATTTTTCCAAGAATTTGTAACTTGGAAAATCTCTCAAAAGAGAGAAAACCAGCCCCTTAGAGAGTGCCTTACCGTCAGCGGCTGGGTTTTGAGACCCATGGTTCGATTTAAGGCTCTAAGGGGTTACTATACACAAGGTTCATATAGAAATTCGGGTTTGTGACCCATGCAAGACGGGGCCGCCCGTGCGGTAATGAATGTGATATAGCTTCTGGTTTTACAAATTAACAAATTTAACGCCCTAAAATCATGAAAATGTATCGTTATTTTATTGGTATTGATCGGGGCCTCCCGTGCGGTTTCAAAAGATGAATTGGATTTTGCTTTGATTGAATCCAACAAAGTGCTATTACACCTTGAGGTGAGCAATAACAAAAAAGGTATTGAACAATTTGTCAAACAAGCCCAAAGCCAGCAAAAAGATTTTAGTATAGAAAACTCACTTTTTTGTTTGGAACATACAGGTATTTACAACAACCCAGTCTTGGGCTATTTACATCAGAAACAAGCTGACATCTGGTTGGAACAAGCCTCACAGATCAAGTTGAGTATGGGCATTTCTCGTGAAAAAAATGACAAGGTTGATGCCCAAAAAATTGGCCTTTATGCTTACAAAAATCGTGAGGATGCCAGATTATGGACCGCACGGGCGGCCCCGACCCAAACGGGAAATTATTACTCAATTAGACCGTTTAACGGCTTTAAGAGATCGCTTGGTTAAAACCATTAAACTTTTGCAAACACCACTATCTGATGCCAAGGGCCTGGTTGATAAAAAGTTCCTTCAATCAGAACAATCACTCTGCCAATCTTCCATTGATGCTGCCAAAAAAGACCTTGCATCTGTGGACAAGCAGGTTAGAACACTTATTGATGCCGACCCACAACTCAAAGAACTCTTTGATATTGTCGATTCGGTAAAGGGCATCGGTCAGGTTATCGCTACTGAGGTGATCATCACCACTAATGAATTCAAAGCGGCAGGCGACCCTGATATAAACGACCCTAAAAAGTATGCTTGTTACGCCGGCTTTGCTCCCTTTGAACACTCATCAGGCAAATACAAAGGCAAGGCAAAAGTTAGTAACAAAGCCAACAAAAAAGTCAAATCTTTATTTCATAATGGAGCCATGTCAGCTATTCAGCACTCCTATGACATTAAAACCTATTATCAGCGAAAAGTTGCCGAAGGCAAACATGAAATGCTCGTCATCAACAACATTTGTAACAACGGGGCCGCCCGTGCGGTTGGTACTTCGTATTTTTGCTTGTATTTCTCGAAGAGAGAAATATAAAGAAATTTATACACCAACTCTTGTTTGAATCATAGAAATCGAACCGACCCCTTCGCTATAGAGCCAGCATTATATTTATAGGATTACCGATTTTTAAAAAGTCATTTCCATAGGAAGTCATTACTACTGACTTTGTTCGCTTTGAAGCTTTATCAAACAAAATACTGAGTAGTTAATCATATCTTGGTAATTGGCATCTACGCCTTCTGAAATCAGCGTAATTCCCTCATTATCTTCTATTTGCTTAGTTCTGTATAATTTCATCAAAATAATGTCTGTCATTGATGAAACCCGCATATCACGCCAAGCCTCGCCATAATCATGGTTTTTGTTGAGCAGTAACGACAGCGTTTCGTTCACCTGATTATCATATCGCTCTGATAGCTCATCATTCGGCAATTCCATGCGCTCATCTTGTGCCAATTCCATTTGGATCAGTGCCATGATGCAATAGTTGATAATCCCCACAAATTCAGGAATAATTCCTTCACCAACTCTTGAAACGCCTTTTTCTTGTAAAGTCCTGATACGCTGTGCCTTAATGAAGATTTGGTCGGTTATGCTGGGTAATCGTAAAATTCGCCACGACGTGCCGTAGTCTTTGTTCTTTTTAGAAAATATATCTTTGCACTGCCGAATCACGTGCCGATATTCTAATTCTGTTTGAGTAGGTGCTGGGTTCAAGGTATTTGTTATTACTGAAAAGTATGTACAAAATTACGCATTCTCGCCTACTCTCATTCATTCGTTGCCCATTTTTATCATGTTATGAAAACAACACTCAATCTCAACGGCACGCTGTTAGACATTAGCACGCCCCGCATTATGGGTATTCTGAATGTAACTCCCGACTCATTTTATAGCAAAAGTAGAACGCAATCAGTAGAAGAAGTTTTAGAAAGAGCTAATAAAATGATAACCGAAGGGGCTACTTTTCTGGATATTGGCGGTTATTCAACCCGCCCAGGTGCACAGGATATTCCAGTTCAGGTGGAATTAAACAGGGTTTTACCAGTCATTGAAGCCCTTAGCAAGTATTTTCCAGCCTGTTTTTTGTCCATTGATACCTTTCGGGCTGAAGTCGCCCAGCAAGCCGTGCAAGCAGGGGCGTGTATGGTCAACGATGTATCAGGCGGCAATATTGATGCTGCCATGTTTGAAACTGTAGCAAATCTTGGTGTTCCGTATGTGTTAATGCACAGCCGAGGAACACCTGCTACAATGGCACAACTTACTGACTATGAAAACCTTACATTAGACATCATTGACGAACTCCAAGCCAAAGTACACCAACTTCGATTGCTCGGGGTCAAAGATATTATCATTGACCCAGGCTTAGGTTTTGCTAAAAATCGTGAACAGAATTTTCAATTGCTTAATCAATTAGACGCACTCCAAATTTTGGGGTTACCATTATTAGTGGGGGTTTCTCGTAAATCTATGATTTGGAAAACCTTAGGTATTAAGCCCGAAGACGCACTTAATGGCACAACTGTACTAAACACCATTGCCCTTATGAAAGGTGCTAATTTACTTCGAGTGCACGATGTAAAAGAAGCTGCTGAGTGCATTCAACTCAGCGCACCGTTTATTCAATCATGGTCATAACTGGAAACTTAGCATGGTTAACGATATCCTCAGCAATAGATCCATACATAACATGACTAAGTCCCTTGCGACCATGCGTTGGTAATACAATCAAATCTGCTCCAATGGCCTCGGCGTAGTCCAAAATACCTTGTTCTTCACTAAACGCATTATAGATAATAAACTGATAATTAAGCAATTTGAGCTTTTTTGATAATTTTTCCATCTCACTGTTAATTGACTTCGTTCCATTAAAATTCAAGGGCGTATTAACACACACAAAGTGTAACCAACAGTTCATATCTGTAAGCTCTAACAAATCCATAGTGCTTTTTACAAACTTGGTTTGTCTGAAATCAGTTGCAAACAAAACCTTTTTCAATTTCAATTCCTTAGTTGATTTTTTAACAATCAAAACTGGGCTTTTAGCTTGCCGTACCACTCCTTCGGCGTGCGAACCCCATAAGGCTTCTTTCCAACCTTTGGCTCCTGTTGAGGCCATTACTATTAAATCAGCCTTGCTTTTAGCAATGGTGCGCTCAATCCCCTCAAAATTACTCTCAACAACTGGCTTTATTGTCACTCCTTTATATTTGAGCGATTTCACCAATTTCTCTAAGCGTTCGGTGGCGGCATCTATTGTACTCTGAATATAATCAGCATTATACTGAGTAGTAGTTGAAGGAAAAATGCCATCGCCTGCTACTATTTGCATTGCAAACTCGGCACAATGAAGCAAAATAACTTCTGCCTGACGAGATTTTGCCAATTGAACCGCTACGTCCAAGGCTTGCAAAGACAGTGGACTAAAATCAGTGGGAACTAAGATGGTTTTCATAAGAAAGAAGGCTTGTTTTTTGTGTAAATTAAAGAAATCTCCATCTCATTACTAATGACAAATAGCAATGTTAACACTGATAAAAATCACTAAGGCTTAATTACTTTTGTTTCTGAGAAATCTTCCCTTATTTTGTCAAAAAACATGGAATATGTCTCCTTATTTTTACATTAACGGCCATATTGTTCCCGAAGCCGAGGCCCAGCTCCACATCACTGATTTGGGTTTGCTTCGGGCTTATGGCATTTTTGACTTCTTTCGGGCGATGGACGGTCAACCCGTTTTTATGGAAGACCACCTTGATCGCTTTGAACAGTCTGCTCGGTTAATGGGGCTAACCATTCCCCAAAGTCGAGAAACATTGCGAGAGGTAATTTTGGAACTCATTCGGCTCAATAACCAACCTTTGCTTGGCATCAAAATGGTGCTTACAGGCGGTTATTCGTCCGATGGGTATGCACCCGCCGACCAAGCTAATTTGATGATGATTGCCAAGCCTTTTAAGTTTATGGAAGCCCCAAACGGGCTGAAATTCATGACTGTGCATCATCAGCGACAATTGCCCGAGGTCAAGAGTTTAGATTACCTCATGCCCATTTACCTACTCCGCCAACAAAAAGCCGTAGGAGCCAACGATGTGTTGTATCACTTTAATGGCTTGGTTACTGAATCGTCTCGAAGCAATGTGTTTATTGTCAAAAATGAAACAGTCATTACGCCAGCCGCTGGTATGTTGAAAGGCATTACTCGCAAGCATATTCTTGAAGTAGCCCAAAATTATTTTGCAGTAGAAGAACGAGAGGTGAGTTTGCAAGAAGTATTGGCTGCCGACGAAGTTTTTACCACAGGAAGTTCAAAAAAAATAGTTGCCGTTACTCAAATTGACGACCATCTGATAAGTAAAGGACACGCTGGGAAAATTACTACGAAATTATTGCAACTTTTTGAAGCGCACGAAGAACTAACAACTGTCTGATAATCAGCAGTTTTATACTTAAAATGCAGTAATTGAGAACCAAAAAGTGAAATTTGTCTTGTTACTTGTCAAAATCGTAGCGTCTTAACGATGCTTTAATTGGGATGGGTTAAAAAAATCCATACATTTGAGGTAAAATAATCTAATTCTTTAACCTTAAATTCATCAGAATCATGGGATTAATTTCTTTTATGAAATCAGTAGGTCAAAAGGTCTTCGGCAAGGACGAAGTAGTGGTACCTGCAGCACCAGCTCCAACCGTAGAACCGCTTCGTGCCAGCAAATTGTTGGAACATGTAAAATCACTGGGTTTGGCATATAACTCGTTGACTGTCAAAACATCAGGCGACACTGTTACGATTCAGGGGGAAGTACAAACCCAAGAAGATGCTGAAAAAATTGCTTTGGCAGTAGGCAACGTAGAGGGTGTAGCTGTGGTGGACAACCAAATGACCGTAGCGGAGCCAAAAGAAGAAGCTAAGTATCATACTGTGGAGTCAGGCGACACGCTCTCGAAAATCGCTAAAGAATACTATGGTGATATGATGAAATATCCAGCAATTTTTGAAGCAAATAAGCCTATGCTTACAAGCCCAGATTTAATTTATCCGGGCCAAGTTTTGCGGATTCCAGCATTGGACTAAGCGATATAGACAAGCGAAATTAAGCGTTGGCAATAGAGAAAATCAACGCAAAAGAGGTCTGCCAACTGGCAGACCTCTTTTTTTATGCTTTCAAATAAGGATTTTTAGGAAAAACATAATGAGCAAAGCCGGCTTCGGTCATTTTTTGGATGGTAGCTGCATCTGGTAATTCTTTAAAAATCACTGCTCCTAATATTTGGTATGGCTTCAAACTCAGCCAAGAAAGCGCATCGTCACGCCATAGTTTTCCTTCTATTTTACGAAAAGCAGCATTGGAAGAGTGAGCTGGCAAATTGGCCGTTGAAGCCGCATAATAATTATTATTGAGTCCTTTGAAAGCTACGGATGGCAAGTTAATGGCCATTGCCAGTTTTTCTATCTCTCGCTCCGACAGTTTGAAAACATAATTTCCTACTTCTTCAAACGAATAGCGGTTCTTCCAAAATTTACCCAGCAAATGTGGGTCAAATCGGTCAAGGATATTCCTCATGGCCAACAGAAGTGGCATTCGGGCGATGGGATCTTGGGGTTCTACCAAAATGATGCCTTTTCGAGCGACCCGAAGCATTTCATACACGCCTACATGTGGGCGAGGGAAATGGTGATACGACTCTTTACACAGCACAAAATCAAACGAGTTGTCAGCAAAACTAAGGTGTTCAACATTTTCTACTGAATACTGGTGGATGTATTTTTCTGCTTTTGCCAATGGCAAAAATGTTCCTGAAATATCAGTAGCAGTTACCTTACAGCCTTTTCGTAACAGGTAATTGCCGTCCATACCATAGGCATCGCCTACTGTAAGCCATTGGTTATCAGGCATCACAAATGGGTCACAGAGGCCAAGTAGTCGTTCATGAAGCCAGCGGTTGATGGTATTGCCTTGGGTTTGGGCTTTCCAACTTTCTACTACTTTGAGGCGAGATGTTTCGTCTGGATATAGTTTTTCGTGCCAGTTTTGATGTGAAGAATGGCTTAACGACTCGAACGACATGGGCTTACTAATTGATTATTGTAGCCGCAAAGGTAGGTAAGTAAACCGAAAGTTTACAAGCTTGGAAGTTTAACAGTTAGCAAGTTATTGATCAACAGGATATTATGGGAGAATTTTGCCCCTTTATATTATCAAGTAATTTGAATGGGCAATTTTACAATAAAAGTAGTTCCCACTCCCTCCACACTTTCTACCTCAATAGTCCCGCCGTGCCCTTTGGTTACAATTTCATACACCAAACTCAACAGCATCAGCCGTCCGACTCTTATCTCTCGCCAATGGGTTTGGTGGTGAAGATAAGAGGTTTTTTTTGTGTACTTTTTACTCATTGCAGATCTATTGTTGGTTATTTTTAATGTCACTTTTTATCCTTTAAAAAGTATAAGATATTTTAAGTATTTTCAAAGTATTTCATTTAGTTAAGTTCAGAGCAATAAGCTGGTGTAAATTGAATAATTTTTAGTGCTTTGCTAATTTTTGTGGAGACTGTAGCATTACGTGATTCTGGTTAAAACTACAAAATTTGTCATACAACTTGATATTTTGGGGGGCTATTTGAAATTTCATGAAGTTCTTAATACAAATTGATCTTATTCACTCTAATATGTATGCTTGGCAGTTCGCCGTCAGATGTTTTGCGGTCTTGTAGTAAACAGGCGTTTTACAGAACCGGATAGGTGCTTTTGGGCGGAAAACCATGACACTTTGGTAAGGAGTCATAGAAAAATCACATAGAACCATAAACTCAAGAAAAACGTTCATTGCTAATGACACTAAATCAGACAATTAAAAGCTTTTGCATTGCAAAAAATCAATAAAAAATATGGTATTTAAGGAAGGCTTTGTGTTATATTTGAGTTTAGTTTTAAATCAAATGGCTCATTTTTGCCTTGAACAAAACGCCACCAACCACCGAAATAGAACTTTGGCAACGCTTCAAATCGGGCGATGAGGAGGCTTTTGGCCAAATTTACCAGCAATATGTCGGTATTTTGTACAATTACGGTTACCACATTACTACTGATGTTTTTTTGGTGCAAGATGCCATTCAAGACCTTTTTGTTGACTTGTGGCGGATGCGCCAAAACCTCTCAGACACCACCTCTATTAAGTTTTATTTGTTTCGTGCCTTGCGCCGTAAGCTGCACCGCTTGGTAGAGTCCGAACAAATCTTTACAGAGTTAACTCAAAATCCTTTGTTTTCATCGCCTGCCTACGAAAGTATTCAGATTGCGAACGAAGAATCCACTGAGCGACTTCAGCACTTACAATCTTATCTCCAAACACTCCCGCCTCGCCAGTTTGAGGTGATTCGCCTCCGATTTTTTGAAGAATTTAGCTTCGAACAAATCGCTGCTATCATGGACATGAACGAGCAGTCCGTTCGTAACCTGCTCCAACGAGCTATTCTCAAACTTCGTACTCAATTTAAGGCACTCGTAAGTATTGTGCTGATTTTGTTTTTTTTCTAAAAAATCTGCTTGAAGTGAGTTAAAAACTAAAAACTCGCCTTTGGTACTCTCAAAGGGCAGGAAAATAGCATCCATCCTTGATGAAATATGAATTATCCAGACTATAGTACCGAAGATTTTTTATTGGATGAGCGATTTATCGCTTGGGTAAAGCAAGGGGAAAATGATGCTTTTTGGCAGGGTTTTGTAGCTGTACATCCCGAAAAGCAAACAGCTGTTCATCAGGCTCGTGCCATTATTTTAGCAACAGCTCAACTGCCCGTTCAGCCTTTAAGTGAGCAAACTCAAGGTGCTATGTGGAATTATATTCAAGAACGTATGCACGAAGATACCACCCCCATTCGCCGAATTGGGCAACCTTGGTGGTGGGTAGCAGCAGCTTCGGTGGTGTTAGTGGCAAGTTGGTTAAGTTACCAATATTTATTGCCAGCATCACAAGGAATATCCTACGAAACACTGGTGAAAGAAGCCACCATTTCAACGAACCAATTGATAGAAGTTGTCAACCAAAAAACAGTACCACAATTGGTTAACTTGCCAGATGGAAGTTCGGTTTTGTTGCAAAAAGACAGTCGGTTGAGTTTTGCCAAGCGTTTTTTAGAAGATAACAACCGATCAGTGTATTTGTCGGGAGAAGCATTTTTTGAGGTCAAAAAGAATCCAGAAAAACCATTCTTGGTTTATGCAAATGAATTGATTACCAAAGTATTAGGGACAAGTTTTACGATAAATGCCCCTGCTCATGACAAATGGGTGCGGGTCATTGTCAAGACTGGGCGTGTATCGGTATTTACACAAAGAGATGCTGACAAAAAGCAAAAACTCGGTAATCGTGAATTGGACGGTATAGTACTCACCCCCAATCAACAAATTACCTTGAACCGAACAGAACTCCGTTTTTCTAAAACCTTAGTACCTGAACCAGAGATACTTACGTTGTTTGCCGAACGCCTCACCTTTGATTTTGACGATACGCCTGTTATTCAAATTTTTGAAACCATCGAGAAAGCTTACGGCGTAGAAATTGCGTACGACGAAGAACTCCTGAAAAATTGCCACTTAACCGCCTCACTGTCCGACGAACCACTGTATGATAAAATTCGATTGATTTGTACAGGGTTAAATGCTCATTATGAAGTGATTGATGGGCAAATAATCATCCATGCGAAGGCGTGTGAATAACAATGAGGTGTCCAAATATCAGCTAAGAGTTGCATTAAATTTAATTACGCATGTTATAAACGATAACTTATTGATTGTCAATGTAATAAATTCTCAATTGAACACTAATTTTTAACACCAAACCTCAAATATGATCAAAACAACTACCTATTGATATAATCAGCAAAAAAGCCAGTGATGTTGGCGCACCACTGACTTTTGGTATTCACTACCAATAATCTCCTTTTGGGGCTACGTAGGTAGCCAAAAAGGAAAATCAGTTTGTCAAATTTTGCGAAACTAACAAACATTCAAAAGTATGAAAAAACCTTTACCATTCCATGATATCGCACTCAAAGTCATGCGAATAACACTAACACAACTCCTCTTTGTATGCTTGTGTATGAGCTTATCGTTTGCTCACGACACCAAAGCACAAGACCTGCTCAATCGCCGCATTAGCCTACAAGCTTCCGAACAAACTCTGAAATCGGTATTGGGGCAGATTGAAAAAATAGCCGAAGTACGGTTTTTGTACAGCTCGAGTTTGGGTTTAAAAGAGCGTAAAGTAACCCTCAATGCCTCAAACGAAGCCTTAGAAAAAGTACTGAACGATTTACTCAAACCCCTACGGCTTGACTACGAAGTATCAGGCAGGCAGATTGTGCTGCGCCGTTTAAAAGAGGCAAAAGCAGAAACGGCAACCGAAAAACTCCCAAACGAGGCAGCCGTGTCAGTACTCCCCGACAAGCCCGTGTCGGGACGAGTCATTGACCAACAAGGCGGAGGACTTCCAGGGGTAAGTATTGTGTTAAAAGGCACGCAACGTGGTACAACTACCAACGCAAATGGTAATTTTAACATCACCGTTCCAGACGATAAAGCAGTTTTGGTATTTTCTTCGATTGGGTTTATCAAACAAGAAGTAACCATCGGAAACCGAACTACCTTAGACATTACGCTCGATGCTGATGATTTGAGCCTAAACGAAGTGGTGGTAGTGGGTTATGGTACGCAAAAAAAGGAAAACCTAACAGGAGCGGTATCTACTATTGACTCAAAAGCTATTGAAAACCGCCCTGTAAGCAACGTAGCCAATGCTTTGCAAGGTGTAGCCTCAGGTTTAATTGTAACCCGTGGTACTGGCCAACCGGGTAGCGAAGGCATTGGAATTCAGATTCGAGGAGCTACTTCTGCCAACGGGAGTGTAGAGCCATTGGTGTTGGTTGATGGGGTTACTGTATCCAGTTTTACCCTTCAAACCCTCAATCCAAACGACATCGAAACCATTAGTGTGTTGAAGGATGCGGCGGCGGCGGCTATTTATGGTGCCCAAGCAGCAGGTGGGGTTATTTTGATTACAACCAAAAAGGGCAAATCAGGCAAAACTGTTTTTGAATACTCAAATCAGATAGGTACTGACTGGGCACTGAATGTGCCTGAAAGAATGCCCTTATACGAAGAAGCACTTTATGCCAACTTAGCACGACAAAACGCAGGCTCTGGGCCAGAATACAATGCTACCGAACTTCAACGGATTCAAGATGGAATTCCGTATGTAGTGAACCCAAGTGATACCACACGTTATATTTTTTATAACCAAGAAGACCTAATCAGTCAAGTAGTGCGTAAATATACACCCATGCAAACGCACAATTTGTCGGCAAGAGGTGGGAACGAAAAAATCAATTACTTAGTTTCGTTGGGTTATTATGGCAAGCAGGGAACTTTCAAAGTGGGTCCTGACCGACTTGACCGCTACAATTTACGCATCAACTTAGGCGCACAGCTCACCAAACACCTTTCAATTGACTCACGCATTGCCTATACCTTGCAACGCCAACAAGCCCCGTCTGTAGGAACAGACGGCGAAGGGTTGGTTTATCAAGTATATCGTTTACGGATGCGTTATC
>JBGAVQ010000045.1:0-25756 GCA_044228045.1 Spirosomataceae bacterium | reverse complement strand
GGGCGATAGCCCAAGTAAAGAACGATGGATTGCTGATTTAGCTGAGTCGGTAAGGTATATCAAGGGTCTTGGTTTTTCAAAAGTAGTTGTTTTGGGGCATAGCTTGGGAGTGGCTTCTGCTATATGTGCCGCCAATGCCATTCCTAATGAGATTTCGGGACTGATATTACTCTCAGGCGCTTATGAAGGCAGAAAAGGGCTAAAAAAAGAGCCAACCTTATTTGAAACAGCTAAAATATTGTCAAGCTCTATTTTTCGTCCATCTTATCAGGCTGTTGAATATTATAGAGAAGGCATGACTGTCACCAAAGATTCTTTGTTCAATCTTAGCTATACGCTTCGGTTTCTAACCATGCTGGATGTCAAAACACTCAGGCTTCCGAAGGACTTGAATATTCCTGTATTGGTGGGTATTGGCGACAAAGATGAATTATTTACCATTGATAAGGTGAAAGAATTCTACGATCTTGTTCCTGGCAACAAAAAGGAATTTTTAGTGATGAAAAACACCACTCATGCTAAAATTCCTGTTGAAAGTTGGCAGCAAACGGTTGTTTGGTTAGACAAAGTTTTTGGGAGCAAGCATTAAAAAAAGCCGAACTACTTTCACTAATCAATCCCAATAAATTACCAGCATAACGATGGATAACGCCTTAAAAGAAATACTCTGGCGGCAATTTGGCGCAAGCATTGATATGCTTAACAATGCAATTACACAATGCCCAACAGCATGTTGGGACACAGACAAAAAGTTTTGGTATAATGCTTATCATTGCTTATTCTTTTTGGATTACTACCTGACGCTCGAACCAAGCAATTTCACACCACCTGAACCATTCACACTTTCTGAATTTGAAGATAGAATGCCAGAAAGAGTCTATTCAAAAGATGAATTGTTAGCGTATTTGCAATTTTGCAGGCAAAAATGTCGTCATTTAATTGGTGGTTTGACAGCGGAAACCGCTAAGAGCTTTTGGACCAATGAGTCTAAAACAATGAGCTATAATGTTATTGAAATATTGCTTTATAATATGCGACACGTTCAACATCATGCCGCACAACTCAACTTGCTGTTGCGGCAACAAATAAACGATGCCCCAGAATGGATTTACGAGGCAGAAGATAAATTGTGATTATCCAAAATAAAGTTAGTGATATCAACGAAGGCAAAAAACACTTTATATTACGCCCGTGTGCTTGTGCTTCCTTTCAATTGTGCCAAATATTCATCTCGTACTATTTTGGCAGTTTTATGATTGCCTTCGTGGTGCCAGCCCGGTGGCATAAATATATACAACACTTTGTCTTTCAGGGTCGGGGCGTTATAGACATCTTTGGCCAGCAATGCGATTTCACCAAAGTAAGCATCTAAAAAATTCCCATTTTTTATCGGTCGAGTAATGCCGTATTCTATGGCTACTTCATTCGTTTCGTGTTGCAGAGTACCAAAGGCTTTATCCCAGATATTGAGCAGGTTACAAAAGTTCGTGTCCATGTACAAAGGGTTGCGGGCATGATGCACCCGGTGGTGTGAGGGCGTAAGAATAATCTTATTCAAAAAGCCCAAACGTGCGTCTTTCATAATGTTTTCACCCACATGAATAAACGCACCCCAAGTGCCGTCAATAAACATAATCAGAAACAGAAGCGGAGGATTCACGCCCAATAAGATGCAAATGGTGGTGCGGATGATGTCGGCGTATGGGCCTTCTAAGAAGAAGTGGGCATAAGTCACTGAAAGATTCATGTATTCGGGCGCATGGTGGGTAGAATGTAAGCACCAAAACAAACGTACTTTATGCCCCAAATAGTGATAAACAAAGTGCGACAGTTCCCAAACGACGTAGCCATAAATAAACCAATACCACGTAAACTCACTTTTGAAAATAGCTAAGGGTTCAAACAAACCGATGCAAAACGCCACCATACCGATTGAAATAAAACGAGAAACAAAGCGATTGAATACATAAGTAAAAAAGGAAACTTTGTACTGAATAAAGGTAAGTCGGCGATAAAAGAAGGCTCGGATGATTTCGATTACTAACAAGACGGGGATAAATGGCGCAATGACTGACTTAATCCCTTTTTCGGTCAGAAGAGCTTGATAATCACCTGACTCAATAATTTTCAGTAAGCCATTAAAACTAAAAAATCCAGTAATTTCACGATAAAGCATTTCTAAAAACTCCATAGTTTGTCTTGTTTTTTGAGTTCGAGGTTTGAGCAATAAAAGTAGCCAAAAAACAATCAATTACTGATGATGACTACAAAAACTTGGCTAAATGTCACCCTCGGAACTTTATATAGGGCGGCACTCGTTAGTACCACAGACCATCATCTCCTATCAGAAATCTAAACTCAATTTCCAATGAAAAAATTCTTCAAATGGACAGCCATCGTCGTAGCTGTTTTGGCTGTAGTATTATTTATAGCCTTCAAATTTTTGCAATACAATACCAAAAAGAATAGCCCAGAAGCTACTGTTGAGTATAAAAAAGATGGCATTGAGCTATCAGTTTTCTACTGCCGTCCGTCCAAAAAAGGGCGTGATATTTTTGGTGGACTCTTGCCTTATGGCAAAATTTGGCGTACGGGTGCCAACGAAGCCACTACTTTTACGACCAATCAAGCCCTTAGTATTGGCGGCAAGACCCTCCCCGCTGGCACCTATACGCTGTGGACTATCCCTGGCCCAAGCGAATGGACGGTTATTTTTAACAGTAAAATGTATGGATGGGGTGTAAACTTTAACTCAGAGGCCAGCCGTGAACCCGAAGCCGATGTGCTGCAAGTGACCGTGCCAGTAGAGACTCTGACTGAAAGCACAGAGATGTTCACCATTTCGTTTAGCGAACCTACACCTTCGCTGGTACTGGCATGGGACAAAACCAAAGTAAGTGTGCCGCTTAAATAGTAAAACTTCATTAAATAGCTTATCACACTTAACTTTTGAAACATATTGTTTAAGCATAGCAGTAGTCCGATGCGGCAAGCCACTGCAACTCTATCAAGTCTGTACCAACGGTTTGTTTATCAATAGTTTATCGGCATAAATAAACATCGCCCCTCAGAGGAGAATTAGGGGTGCGATGTTTATTTTTTTCGTTCAAAATGAGGTAAGTGTCCCATTTTGATAAACAAGGGAATTCTCACCCCCACCCCGCCAACAGCCGATGCCCTTCTTTGACGGGCAACAGGTTCAAATTCCCATCCATCAAACCCATTTTTAACAGCCATGCTTCAAACTCTGGGGCAGGATGACGGCTAAGTAACTGCCTAATATACAGCGCATCGTGAAATGAGGTACTTTGATAATTGAGCATCACGTCGTCGGCACCGGGAATGCCCATGATAAATGTAGCCCCTGCCGCACCCATCAGCGTGAGCAGTATGTCCATGTCGTCTTGGTCGGCTTCGGCGTGGTTGGTGTAGCAAATGTCTATGCCCATGGGTAAGCCAAGTAGCTTCCCACAAAAAACATCCTCGACCCCTGCCCTGATAATTTGCTTGCCATCATACAAATATTCAGGGCCAATGAATCCTACTACAGTATTGACTAACAAGGGATTAAAGTGTCGAGCTACCGCATACGCACGGGCTTCGGCAGTTTGTTGGTCGAGGCCATGATGGGCGTTAGCAGAGAGTGCCGAGCCTTGTCCTGTCTCAAAATACATCAAGTTTTGCCCGATTGTACCTCGGTTCAGCGACAGCCCGGCTTCGTAGCCTTCTTGCAAAATACCCAAATTGACCCCAAAAGAAGTATTCACAGCTTCCGTTCCGCCTACAGACTGAAATACCAAATCTACTGGCGCACCTTGCTCAATGGCCTGAATAGTGGTAGTCACATGTGAAAGCACGCACGACTGCGTAGGGATTTCGAAGCGGTGGATGATTTCGTCTAACATCTTGAGCAAGCCAATCACTTGCGGTACATTATCGGTAGCTGGATTGATACCAATGCAAGCATCGCCGCTGCCGTAAAACAGTCCGTCAATGGTACTGGCAGCAATACCTCGAAAGTCGTCAGTGGGGTGATTGGGTTGCAAACGAGTTGATAATCTGCCTTTTAGGCCAATCGTATTTCTGAACCTGGTAATGACCTCACACTTCGCCGACACAGTTATCATGTCCTGAATCCGCATGATTTTACTAACGGCGGCCACCATTTCGGGGGTTAATCCTTTTTGCAAGACTTGGAGTGCTTGAGTGGTGGTGCTTTCAGACAAGAGCCAATTTCTGAAATCACCAACGGTTAAGTGGCTCACGGTGGCAAATGCCTGTGCATCATGCGCATCTATGATGAGGCGGGTTACTTCGTCGGTTTCGTAAGGAATAAGGGCTTCGGACAGAAAAGTTTTGAGCGGTACATCGGCTAAGGCCATTTGCGCCGCCACTCGCTCTTGGGCAGAGGTTGCCGCCACACCAGCCAAATAATCACCCGAACGAGCAGGTGTAGCTTTGGCAAGGAGGGTCTTTAAATCAGCAAATTCATAAACTTGGTGGCGGATGCTGTGGCGAAATGGCATTGCATTAGTGAACGTAGTTGGATTGTTTGCTCAAAATGGCTTCGATGCGCTCGGCAAGGGCATCCATTTTTTCAATTTGGGTCAAAATTTCTTTTTTTCGGATTTCATAATAAGGTTTCAGACTTTCTTGTTGTGCTGGGGTTAAGCCATCATAGAAAGCATGAAATTCTGTTGCTATTGCCCTTTTTTCTTCTTCATTGGCAGCAGTTTGCACTTTTTTATGATATTGCCGAGCTATTTTTTCTAAGTTCATGGTTATTCGTCCACACTCCTCGGTCTGTGGCACATAGAACGTAAGCATAGGCGTACTGTGTGCCACAGACCGAGGGGCAAATTCCAAATTGACTCTTCCTTCTTTATTCATTATCAAATAGGGTTATCTTCTCCCCAAAAATACTAAAAGCAACTCAATTAGTACCCCACCTTTCACAAAAAAATAGGAGCGTCAATTTTTACAAAATTCTGCGACCATCTTTCTTTAACAATCAATTGATTATCAGAATTTTAACTTTCCACTTGTTACTTATCACTCATCATTCATCATTCAGAATTCAGCATTCAGAATTCATCATTATTCGTAAACTTCCAATCTGTTAGTATCTTGCAGCATGGAACAGTTTGTGGTATCGGCACGGAAGTATCGCCCCGTTACGTTTGAGAGCGTGGTGGGTCAAGAACACATTACTCAGACCCTCAAAAACGCCATTCGCACCCATCATTTGGCGCAGGCATTTTTGTTTTGTGGGCCTCGTGGAGTGGGCAAAACCACCTGCGCTCGTATTTTGGCAAAAACCATCAATTGCCAACGCCTCGACGAACACGCCGAGCCTTGTGGCGAGTGTGAAAGCTGTGTGAGTTTTCAGAACAATGCCAGTTTTAATATTCACGAGTTGGATGCTGCCTCTAACAACTCGGTTGAAGACATCCGCAACCTCATTGATCAAGTGCGCTATCCGCCTCAGATGGGCAACAAAAAGGTCTATATCATTGACGAGGTGCACATGCTCTCAACTTCGGCGTTTAATGCTTTTCTGAAAACCCTGGAAGAGCCGCCAAGTTATGCTATTTTTATATTAGCCACCACCGAAAAACACAAAATACTACCGACGATTCTGAGCCGTTGTCAGATTTTTGATTTCAACCGCATTCAACCCCGTGACATTGCCGACCACCTGGCTAATATTGCTCAAAAAGAAAGTATTACAACTGATTATGAAGCTCTTGAACTAATTGCTCAAAAAGCAGATGGTGGTTTGCGTGATGCACTTTCGATGTTTGATCTGAACGTTACGTTCTCAAAAGACAATCATTTGCGCTATGCTGATGTCATTGAAAATTTACATATTCTTGACTATGACTATTACTTCCGCATAACCGAGGCACTCATGGCCCAACGTCTGCCCGAGGTACTTAATCTGTTTGATGAAATCTTGCAAAAAGGCTTTGATGGTCAACATTTTTTGATTGGACTACTCGAACATTTCCGTAACTTAATGGTATGCAAAGATGCCAGTACGATTCGCTTACTGCAAGTATCGGAGCGAGTACAACGGCAATACCTTGAGCAAGGACAGCAGGCCTCGTTGTCGTTTTTGTTGTCGGCATTGAGTGTAGGCAGTCAGTGTGATATCAATTACAAACAAGCCAAAAACCAACGGCTTCATATTGAGATTTGTCTTGCTAAATTATCCTACATTTCATCGGTAGTTGATGTAGCTAAATTACCAACCGAAACCAACGAGAACGGTAAATCTTATACGTCGCCTGTTTCACCTAATACGACCACAACGGTCAATGTGTCGCCCGTAACGCCACCGGCTATTCAGCACAATCCGAACCACTCAAAACTCAAATCTACCATTAGTTTAGAGGTTGTGGCACAGCCCACCGAAAAACAAAATATGGCAGCCGAGCCAGAGATAAAGCTAAATCGCCCGTTTACGTTTGAACAATTGCAAGCAACTTGGAAAAAATATACGCAAATACGTGAATCTATTGGCAGATCAAGCGAAGTTATCATGCTTGACAGAGAGATTAGCTTGGTGGATAATGTGATTCAGTTGGTATTAGACAATACGCTTCAAATAGATCTGCTCAATGATTTTAAGGCCGATTTGATGACTTATTTGCGTGAAAATCTACAAAATTCTTCTATCCAACTTCATGCAAGCGTTTCTCAGCAAGAAACAAAGTATCGTCCCTACACGCAGGCTGAAAAATTTGCGTTTCTTGCCCAAAAGCACCCGGCCTTGATTGATTTGAAAAATGCTTTGGGCTTAGATTTTGACTACTAATAACCCATGCGTTCTAAAATCTTACCTATTGTTGGTATTTTGCTTGTATTAACCATTTTTGTCTTGATTATTACTGAACCTCGCCCTGCTATGGTTGTTAGTTATGCCTCAAATCCAAACTTATCAAGCATTCTTCCACCAGAACGCTGGCAGGGTACGCCTGTGGATGCAAAAGGGCGTTTTGTTAATCATGAGTTCCCGTTTTTGCCCGAATTTAGCAAATTATGGCAATGGCAAACCGAAACAAATTTGCAAAAAGCAGAGAAAAAGCAAGATACTTTTCGGCTGAAAGTCTGGAAAGATAGCACCTTTCTATCGTCTTCACAAGACTGTATTGTGTGGTTGGGTCATGCCAGTTATTTCATTCGTTTCAACGGGATTACGCTGCTGATTGACCCTGTTTTTGGTGACTTAGGGCTATTTGTGAAACGAAAATCAGAACTACCTGTGCCAGCAGAGTCATTCAAAAACTTAGATTACATCTTACTCTCGCATGACCACCGAGACCATGCCGACGAGGTATCTATGAAACTATTGGCCAAAAACAATCCTAAAACTACCTACCTAACGAGCCTAAAATTGGACGGATTGCTACGTCAATGGACTGCTTCAAGCAATATTCAGGCAGCGGGTTGGTACCAGCAATATCAAACCGATACTACTCAACTCAAGGTGTATTTTTTGCCTACTCGCCATTGGTGCCGCCGGGGACTTACCGACACCAACCTCAATTTGTGGGGAGCTTTTGTGTTACAAGCCAATGGCAAAACTATTTATTTTGGAGGTGATACTGGCTATGGTAGCCACCTAAAAGAAGTCAAAGAATTATTTGGCACTATTGATTATTACCTTGTGGGTGTAGGAGCCTACAAGCCCGAGTGGTTTATGGGTGGCAGCCACATGAGCCCAACAAGTGCTGTACAAGCTGCCAACGAAATAGGTGCCAAAGTGATGATTCCAATGCACTACGGCACTTTTGACCTTTCGGATGAGCCAATAGGCGACCCCCACCGAAGCCTTCAAAGTTTAGAGAAAGAAGGGAAAATTCACTCTCAATTGAAGTTGTTAGATGTGGGGGAAGTACTGAAATTTTGATTTTCTCGCTTACTTTGCATCTGTTTTCGTTACTTTGCCTATCTAATCTATTAAGCAACTTATGTGTATTAAGCCTCTTTATAATGCAATTATTGGCACTGTCGGACTTGCCTTTTTATTAAGCGCCTGCCAACAAAAACCTCTTTTTGAACAAGTCGCTTCCGAAGATTCAGGGATTGCTTTTGCCAACCGAATTACTGAGAAAGATACGCTCAACATCCTCGAATACGAATACATCTACAACGGTGGAGGTGTAGCCATTGGTGATTTTAATAACGACGGCTGGCAAGATGCTTATTTTACAGGCAATATGGTGGCCAACCGCCTTTACCTCAATCAAAAAGACTTCAAATTTAAAGACATTACCAAAGAATCTGGTGCCGATGGTGCTGGTAGATGGTGTTCGGGCGTAGCCACTGTGGACATCAACAACGATGGTTGGCTTGACCTGTACATTTGCACCAGCACGAAGCAAAACCCTAATGACAGAGCTAACTTACTCTATATCAATCAAAAAAATAACAAAGAGGGTATTCCAACCTTCAAGGAAATGGCATCAGACTATGGCGTAGAAGTAAAAGGATACTCGACCAATGCGGCTTTTGTGGACTACGACAACGACGGTGATCTTGATTTGTATGTGGTAACAAACAAAACTACCAAACGATATGCACCTTCTAATTACCACGACAAAGTAGTTGACGTAAACTCCCCCAATAACGATCACCTTTACCGAAACGACTGGAATGCTACACTTGGGCATCCGATATTTACAGACGTTAGCAAAGAGGCTGGTGTGCTGGCAGAAGGCTTTGGGTTGGGCATCAATATTTGTGACCTCAATCGAGATGGCTGGAAGGATATATACGTAACTAATGATTTCATTACCAATGACTTAGTGTGGATGAATAACCAAAACGGCACATTCACTAATCAGGCTAAAAACGTAATGAAGCACACCAGTCACTCAGCGATGGGCATTGACATCAACGACATCATTGCCGATGGGCTTTCGGACTTGTAACACTTGATAAGTACTTACAGACAACTATCGCAAAAAAATGTTCCTTTCGGGCAATAGCTATCAAGCTTACCTCAACAACGAACTCTACAAATTTGAATATCAGTTTGGGCGAAATGCCCTTCAACTCAACCAGGGTAACGATGCCAAGGGAACGCCCATTTTTAGCGAAATAGGGATGCTTTCGGGGATTTCTGAAACAGATTGGAGCTGGACCCCTATGGTGGTAGATTTTGATAATGATGGTTTTCGGGATATTTTGGTGACTAACGGCTTCCCAAAAGATGTAACCGACCACGATTTTCTGTCCTACCGACAAGAATCAGGCTTAGTGGCCAGTATTGAAGCAATGTTGGAAATGATTCCTGCCATTAAAATTAAAAATTATGCCTATCGTAACCGGGGCGATTTGACTTTTGACAATGTAACCGAGGCATGGGGCATGAACCAACCATCGTTTTCGAACGGCGCTGCTTATGGTGATTTGGACAACGACGGTGACTTAGACTACTTGGTAAACAACATCAACGATTCGGCTTTTGTGTTCAGAAACCACCTCATTGAGCGGCAACCAGAAAATAGTAACTACCTCAGAATCAAGTTTAACGGTAGCGAACAAAACCGCTTAGGACAGGGCACCATGGTAGAAATTAGCTATGGCAATGGGCAAAAACAGACTTACGAAAATACCGTTTACAGAGGGTACTTGTCGTCTATCGAAAATGTTGCACACTTTGGATTGGGTAGCGTAAAAAAAATAGATCAGGTAAAAATAATCTGGCAAAACGGCAAGGCTCAAACCATCAAGAACGTTGAGGCGAATCAGGTTTTGGTAGCAGATATTAAAAATGCTACAGAGACCTATAATTGGCATGAACAAGTCGCTTCTCCCCTATTCGCTGATGTTTCCGACTCGCTTGGCATCAATTACACCCACCCCGAGTTTGATTTTATTGATTTCAACATCCAAAAGCTCATGCCGCACAAATTCTCACAATATGGCCCGGCGCTCTCGGCAGGCGATGTAAACGGCGATGGTCTGGACGATGTATTTTTGGGTGGTTCTTTCAAAAACAAAGGACGATTTTTACTACAAAAACCCAACGGTACTTTTGAACTAAAAGACCTACTACCTGGCCAAGACGGCGACAACAAAATAGAAGAAGATGCAGGCACACTATTGTTTGATGCCGACCAAGACGGCGACAATGACCTTTATGTAGTAAGTGGCAGTTACGAAAACCAACCCAACTCTATCAATTACCAAGACCGCTTGTATCTCAACAACGGAAAAGGTGACTTCTCCTTGGCAATCAATGCCTTACCGCAGATTTTGGTGAGCGGGTCTTGTGTAAAAGCAGCAGATTTTGACCGAGATGGTGACCTTGACTTATTTATTGGTGGGCGAGTTACTCCGGGTAGCTACCCACAAGCAACACCAAGTTTTATCTTACGAAACGACTCTAAACCCAACGCCGCCAAGTTTACAGACATAACCACGCAAATTGCACCCAATCTTGATACAATTGGGCTTGTCTGCGATGCCCTTTGGACAGACTTTGACAATGACGGTTGGATGGACTTAGCCCTTGCGGGTGAATGGATGCCTGTTACTTTTTTGAAAAACGACAAAGGCACGTTCAAAACACAATCAATTATACATGACACGCAATTTACAGGTTGGTGGAATAGCCTCGCCAGCGGTGATTTTGATCGAGATGGTGACACCGACTACATAGTCGGAAACATGGGGCGAAACACTTTCTTCAAAGCAAGCAGTAGTGAACCTGTACGAATATATGCAAAAGATTTTGACAATAACGGCAGTTACGATGCCGTGCCTTCATATTATTTACCTAAGTCACATACCGAAACGCAACGACAAGAGTTTCCTTACAACGTGCGAGACGACATGATTAAACAAATGATTTCGACTCGTGCTAAGTTTCCAGACTATAAGTCATACTCAAGTGCTACTGTGCAAGACCTTCTGAAAGAAAACGAACGCAAAGATGCCTTAGTGCTGTCTGCTAATTACCTCAATACCAGTTATATTGAAAACAAGGGGGCAGGAAAATTTGAGATAAAATCGCTCCCTATGCAAGCCCAGTTTGCACCTGTTTTTGGAATATTGGTCGAAGATTTTGATCAAGACGGCAACCTTGATGTGCTCTTATCGGGCAACGACTACGGCAATGAGCTACTACAAGGTCATTTGGATGCCCTCAATGGTTTGTTACTTAAAGGCAATGGAAAAGGTGGCTTTGATGCCAAAACCATGAGTGAAAGTGGTATCTGCATTGCTGGTGACGGCAAGGCACTCATCAAACTCACCGATGCCCGAGGACGTTACCTGACCCTTGCCAGTCAGAATAAAAGCACACTAAAAGCTTATCGGAATACACGTGCTTTTCAGACTATTCGCTTACAGCCAAAAGATTCTTACGCTATTATTACCTACAACGACGGCAAACAACGGAAAGAAGAATTTCCCTACGGCTCGTCGTTTTATTCACAAAACGCTCGTGTTTTGTGTTTGCCTTCTGGTGTAAAGCAAGTGGAAATTACCGATTTTGCTGGAAAAACACGGAAGTTGTAACTAATTCTGGTCAATAAAAAAACGCTGGCAAATCTTGAAGATTTGCCAGCGTTTTTTTATTTTACCTACTTCGGAAACAAACTGGCATCCAGCCCTGGAATCAGTTTGATGGCATTTTTATAATATACCTTTTTCAAAACTTCATCCGAAAGCCCCATGCCATACATTCTCCAAAAAGCATGATATTTTTTATGGTAAGGAAAATACTCATCTTCTGTTTCTAACACCCTAAAATAGGTGGCGTATTCAGCTGGTACCCAGCTATCTTTACCAAACAAAATGCGGTCTTGATATTTCTCGAAAAACTTTTTAGAGGCACGAGGTTGTCGCCCTAATTCAGCAATAACGGCCCCAATTTCTACCGAAACATTAGGCATTTCGGTTAGTAGTGTATCTAATTTGGGTAAATTATTAGGATACCACATCATGTGAGCGGCAATAAATTTGGTCTTTTTGTGCTTTCTGAATACATTTTGTTGCTGCTGCTGCAGGGCTTCCCACGGAAAATCCTTATCGCCTCGTTTACGCCCAGGGTTTAGCTTAAGTTCGAGCCAACGTTCGTTATAGCGGTCAAGTGGGTCCCAAAACGACTTGGGGTCAGCAGTATGAATAATGACTGGAATACCCAATTCGCCACATTTGGCCCAAACAGGATCAAGGCGAGCATCATCAACCGCAACGAGGTTACCGCTGGCATCTTTTACACTGAACCCCAGATTTTTATAGACTTTTAAACCCCTCGCCCCTTTTTTAACATCCTCTTCCAACATTTTCACAGTTCGCTCAGCCCAACCTGGCTGGTCGAGTCCACTAAAATTAACATTCGTAAACAACACCAAACGACTGGCATTAGTCTGACGAGCATTGGCAAGGGCTTTGTCAAAAAACTCGGTGCTTTCTTCATTGCTACCAGCCCAGCCACGCCCACTCAAATTCACCAAAATGCCCATATTGAGTTTGTCCATTTCGGTCACCAAAGGTTTCAAATCTTGCGAAGGCATCTGGTATTGATGGTTATGTACATCAATAAAAGGATATTTTGAGCGAGTGACCTTGTGTTCAGATGTTTTGAGTGTTGAAACTGGGTCGTATTCCTCAAACCCAAGTACCATTTTGGGGTCGTCTAATTTTTGTTGTGGCTGGCCACAAGCCTGCGAGCCAAATAGCGTAGCTATGCTCAATAATAACATTACTTTTTTCATGCGTTTGGTATTAGTTTTAAGTGTTACCCCGTCTATACCGCAGGTCTGACGGGCTATTTGTAAATAAGTGCCACTGCATGGGCGGCAATGCCTTCGTTTCGCCCTACAAATCCCATCCATTCAGAGGTAGTGGCTTTTATTGAAATATCTTCTTCGGGTACGCTCATTACTTGGGCCAAGCAGGTTTTCATGGCAGGAATGTACGGATTCAACTTTGGTTCTTGTAATACTACGGTCACATCCACATTACCAAGTTCGTAACCTGCTTCTCTAATCATCCTAATCACTTCGGCAAGCAGAATTTTAGAGTCCACATCTTTCCATTTGGCATCGCTGGGTGGAAAATGATACCCAATATTGCGCATATTGGCAGCCCCAAGCAGGGCATCGCAAAGCACATGACACACCACATCAGCATCTGAATGCCCCTTGGCCCCGTGCGTATGTGGAATTTTGATACCCCCCAGCCAAAAATCTCGGCTTTCTACCAATTGATGCACGTCGTAGCCATAGCCAATGCGAGGTTTTATCATGATACAGCTCTATAATACATGGTTGAACATTTGGTATTTTGCAAGAGTGTTCTGGCAGACTGGTTTACGTCAGCTACAGTTACGCTTTGAATTTTTTCTGACTCTTGATTTACCCAATCGGCATTTCCTCCATTGGCTGCAAAGGCAAGATTCATAGCTCTATTCAGTAATTCTACCTCCGAAAACGCCAAGGTACTCTCCGTTTGATTTTTGACTTTGTTGAGTTCGGCTTCGCTCACGCCTTCTTGTAGTAGTTCTTCTAATAGTTCTTGGATACCCGCTTCGCCGTCTTCGATACTAACCCCTTGATTCAAATTGCCCGAAATTACCAGCAGCCCAGGGTCAAGTGAAGAGGTTATGTAACCGTTAATGGTATTGAACAGGGATTTTTGCTTAACTAATCGCTGATGCAATCTCGACGATTTGCCACGCCCCAACACATCACTCAACAAATCAGCAGCATAGAAATCGTCAGCATAACGCCCTGGCATCAAATAGGTCTTATATAGTGCATTAAGTGGCACTTTGGCTTCAGTTTCTAAAAAACGAGCTTCTGTTTGAGCAGGCTCTTGTGGGAGTACCCGCACATAGCTTGCACCTGCGGCAATGGGTTCAAACCATTTTTTGCAGAGACTTTTTACTTGCTCCACCGTTACCTGACCAGCCACCACCATAATGGCATTGTTTGGCACATAAAATTTGTAGAAAAATGCCTTCACATCGTCCATTGTAGCATTTTCGATATGGCTAATCTCTTTACCAATTGTTGCCCAACGGTAAGGATGCGTGGTGTAAGCCAAAGGGCGAAGCCTGAGCCAAACATCGCCATAGGGCTGGTTAAGGTATCGTTGCTTAAATTCTTCTATCACCACTTTTCGTTGTGTCTCCAGCACCTTTGGGTCAAAAGACAGGCTCATCATGCGGTCAGACTCGAGCCAAAAAGCAGTTTCGAGATTAGCCGCAGGCAAGGTGATATAATAATTAGTTAGGTCAGAGCTGGTGAAAGCGTTATTCTGAGCGCCTACTTTTTGGAGCGGCACATCATAAGACGGTACATGTTGGCTTCCGCCAAACATGAGGTGTTCAAACAAGTGTGCAAAACCTGTTTTTTGTTCATTTTCGTCTCGTGAGCCAACATTGTAAAGAATATTTACGGCTGCCATAGGCGTGCTATGATCTTCATGAACATATACTTTTAGGCCATTATCCAGAATAAAGTGTTCGTAATGAATCATTTGCTAACTGTCGTTCTAAAAATCAAAATTTGTGGTTTGCACTAAATTATAGCAAAAGTACATATTCGCTCCGAAAGTTCCGTTTGATACCTTTTGTTCTACGACAAATCTGCTTAATTTCCCTCCAAACGACCAATGCAACTTCTTTTTGTCCAGCTACATCTATCTTTTTATTGAACTAAATTCAGAATTATCTAAAGCCTAACACCGAAATGTTTTTGCACTTTCCCATTTGAAACCTACTTTTACAACAAATTTCAAAAAGTCCTTATCCATGAGCGTGTTAGTAAATAAAAACTCACGAGTAATCGTACAAGGGTTTACTGGGTCAGAAGGTTCGTTCCATGCCCAACAAATGATTGAATATGGTACCAACGTGGTAGGCGGAGTTACGCCTGGCAAAGGTGGCCAACTTCACCTGAACCGCCCTGTGTTCAACACCGTTGAGCTGGCCGTACAAGAAGCCGGTGCCGACGTGTCTATCATCTTTGTACCACCAGCCTTTGCTGCCGATGCCATCATGGAAGCCGCCGATGCAGGTATTGGTGTCATTGTTTGCATTACAGAGGGAATTCCTACCAAAGACATGATGTTTGCCAAAGAATACCTCAAAGGCAAAAAATCACGCCTTATTGGACCCAACTGTCCGGGTGTAATGACTGCCGAAGAATGTAAAGTTGGCATCATGCCAGGCTTTATTTTCAAAAAAGGTCGTGTAGGCATTGTGTCAAAATCAGGCACTTTAACCTACGAAGCAGTTGATCAATTAACTAAGGCAGGCTTGGGCCAAACTACAGCTATTGGCATTGGTGGCGACCCTATCATTGGTACTACCACTAAAGAAGCGGTTGAATTATTGATGAATGACCCTGAAACGGAAGGTATTGTGATGATTGGCGAAATTGGTGGAGGCATGGAAGCCGAGGCAGCTCGCTGGATTCAGTCAGTAGGCAACCCCAAGCCCGTTGTTGGGTTTATAGCAGGGCAAACCGCCCCCAAAGGCCGTCGGATGGGGCACGCAGGAGCTATCATTGGAGGAGCCGATGACACTGCTGCTGCCAAAATGAAAATTATGGAATCATGTGGTATTTATGTGGTTCAGTCACCTGCCAACATTGGCGAAACCATGCTTGAAGCACTTGGTGGCAAGTAATTTATTGAACAAGCAATAGGCAATCCGCAACAGGCAATGTATTTTTGTAAAAAAATTAGTCCATTGCGTAGCATGTTAATTCATAAAACATCAAGACCTGCAGGGTTTGTTAAACCTTGCAGGTCTTTCTTGTTTGGTTTTATCTACTTTTTTTTGTGTACTATCGAGGTACAAGCCGCATCGGTAGGCCCCAACGATAGCTATTATTTGGTGCAGGATTTTCGAACCGACTGGCAGGTTTATGACGAACGCTACAAGAGTTATGTGCCATTCATTAAAGAACGCCACCAAAGTTATCGCTCGGTAAGTGTACTATTCAACCTTGAGGAGAATCGAGGATATAGCCTTTTGTATTTTTCTACAAGCGAATCATATCTTTTTATTGATGCCTCTTTACAGAAAAAATTGGACGCTAATACCTGGATGGTACTAAGTGTAGATAGTTTGCTCAATAGCTACAAAAAGCCTGAAATTTTACTGACGTTTTTTGGCAATACCTCGGGTATTGACAACAAAACACTGCTTGTTGGCAACCGAATCTCTGTTGTTCAGAAAAAAGCCTTACTAAACGAAAAGCAATTAACAGCCCAAACTCGCCCTATTTCTCCTTATCGTGACTTCTTTATCGTAATTGGGCTATTTTTGTTAGTGATAAATGCATTTTTGTATAACTTCCATTTCAAAGCATTTGAGCGTTACTACAACCCCCGAGACGTTATCACTTTCAGCAAAAGACTGGACCTGAATGCGCCCATCAACAGACCTTTTGAAATCAGTAATGCCTTTTTTATCTTGCATCTTAGCTTGTTGTTGGCCTATTTGTATCTGTTTATTACCAGCAAAGAGGTTGCTATTTTTGGCAACGGCAACGTTCTTGAAGAAACCGAAACCTTCATGGGCTTTTTACTAACCTACTTGCAAGTTGCCTTCATCATCTTGTTGTGTTTATTGGCCAAATACCTCACACTCTCGCTGTTAGGAAGCCTCTACCGACTCGAAAAAATCACCAATATCCATTTCTTTAAAATTATTCAGGCATCACATCTCTTTTTTTTAGGGCTAACAATCATCTTTTTACCGCTGTATTTCACCACACCAAACCTACCCCAGCCCATCGTTCAACTTATCACCATCACCATCGTTGTATTCTTTATGGTACGTTTAGGTATCTTGTACTTTACCATAAATAAATTAGCCTCGCTTAAAAATCTGTATTTATTTTCGTACCTTTGCATCGTTGAATTGATTCCACTCATTGTGGGAGTGCGTTTTGCACTATGATTTTTTTGCAATAGTCCTCTTTTCAGCAATAACTTATTAGTTTCAAAAAGTAAGTTATAGAATAACCTTTAAATTGGCAGATTGAATGAGTGAAACGACTCCGAAGACTGACGTAAACAGCAGATTGACGAAAGTCGAAAGTATTTTAGTGACCCAAGCAAGACCTACTGACGAGAAATCCCCGTATTTTGAGCTTGCTCGTAAATATAACATGAAAGTAGATTTTCGCTCGTTTATCGAGGTGAGAGGTATCTCTTTCAAAGATTTCCGTAAGCAAAAAGTAGATATCTTAGCTCATACGGCTATCATCTTCACAAGCCGCAACGCAGTAGATCATTTCTTTAGAATTTGCAAAGAAGCTCGTATTGAGATTCCTGCCGACATGAAGTATTTCTGTATTACTGAGCAAACCGCCAATTATTTACAGAAATACATTGTGATTCGGAAACGTAAAATTTTTGCAGGTGAAAAAACCGCTTCTCAATTGCTCGATTTAATAAAAAAGCATAAAAACGAGAAATTCTTGTTTCCATGCTCCGACAAACGACGCAACGACATCCCTGAGTTTATGGGTACAAACGACTTGCATCTAACCGAAGCCATGATGTATGAAACTGCTTCATCTGACTTGTCTGATTTAGAAAACGTTTTCTACGATATTTTGTGTTTCTTCAGTCCGTCAGGAATCAAGTCGTTATTTGAAAATTTCCCTGAATTTAAACAAAATAAAACCCGTATTGCTGCCTTTGGCCCCACTACTGCCAAAGCAGTAACCGACGCTGGTTTGATACTCGATATAGAGGCTCCATTACCCAATGCGCCCTCAATGACGGGGGCACTTGAGCTTTACATCAAAAAAGCTAACAACATTTAATGATTACACTTCGTTAATAAGAGGCTGAATGTTTTGTTCAGCCTCTTTTTGCATTTTTGATGAATTTGTTATTACATTTAGCAACCAATTGTTGAGCCATAGGGCTTAAATACAGTAAGCCTCTCAAAAACAGGCTTTTACGATTAACAACACCTCAGATGCGTAAATTTCTTATAGGAATCTCCGCTTTATTATTCGGGAATCTATGGCCAGTGTTTGCCCAGCAAGACGCTCAGTTTAGCCAGTATATGTTTAACCAACTATACTTTAATCCCGCCACGGCAGGGGCTGAAGGTGTTACTCGGTTTCAATTATTGAACAGGGTGCAGTGGGCTGGTTATCAGGCTACCTTCGACGACGGCGGCTCGCCTATTACCCAAGTGTTTTCATTTAATATGCCTCTCAACCAAATCAGTAGTGGCATTGGAGCGCACATCGTAAACGATAAAATAGGGCCACTGACTAATTTTGAGCTGCAGTTGTCTTATGCTTATCGGCTCAAACTCAGTGCCGATGCGTCGCTTTCGTTGGGTGTGCGAGGAGGGCTTTACACTAAAACACTTGACGGCTCGCAGTTTCGCCCCCGTGACCCTGGCGACCCCATCATCCCAACTGGCAAAGTGAATGAAAGCAAACCAGATTTTGCACTTGGTGCTTATTATCAAACTTCATCATATTATGTAGGTGTAAGTCTCAATCATATAAATGGATCAAAATATACTTTCGGAGCTGATAAAGCAACCAATCCGCTCAAACAAACCATGTATGTAACAGGTGGCTTCAATTATTATTTAACTGATCTTATAGAATTACGCCCAAGTGCACTCTTAAAAACCGATTTGAATCAGTCGTCTATTGAAGCCAATTTGATGGCTCTTTATAATGGCAAGTTTTGGGTTGGGGCTGGTGGCAGGCTGGGCGATGGAGTCATAGGTATGGCAGGCGTTTACTTACTGCCCAACAATGCCTTACGAATAGGCGCAGCCATTGACCTTATTACCAATGGGGCTTCTGCCAAAAGCCCATACTCCAACGAAATTTTAGTTAGCTATGCACTTCCTGCACCCAAAGTAACCAAACGAACCCCAGTACGAACACCACGTTTTCGTTACTAATGGTAATTTTTCAATACTTAACATTGTTTGCTAACAAATTGGCTTAATTCTTGTTTAGCCTTCTGAATAAGATTGTAATAAGGTGCGGTTGTGAATTAGAAAATTATTAAATTTGCATCTTAAATCATTGACTACGGTATTAGCCGTTTAAGTTACTCAACAAAAAAACTAATAAACGTTTATACAACAGCGACGAATTTTACGTTTTCCATTCAAGCAAACGAAAAATTTCTTAACGCAAATTTACGTCATGAATCACAGACTGGTAAAAAAAGCAGTGCTCTTGTTGTTAATAGTAACGCCACTTCTGACTATGCAGAGTTGTGGCTTCTTCGGCAAAAAAGGCGGCAAAGAATCTGCCAAAGGGGGCAAAGGTGGAAAAGGAGGCAAAGGGAAAGCCGATGTCGGAATTGTGGGTGGCGAAATTGTTGCCCTGAAGCGAAAAGGCTGGACTCAACCTACCCCTTATGGCATGGTTATGATTCCGTCTGGCTCATTTATGATGGGTCAAGCTGACGAAGATGTGGCTACCACCAATGTCAGTTTCAACAAACGAGTAACCATCAGTAAGTTCTATATGGACGATACTGAGATTACTAACCATGAGTATCGCCAGTTTATCAATGCCATGATGACTGATTCTGTCTCTGTATTGGGCGAAGAATTTATTATGACAAAGCTTTATCCTGACACCACAGTTTGGCGTAAAGATTTTGCCTATCACAACGGTGACCCCATGACCGAATACTACTTCTCAAGCCCTGCGTTTGACGAATACCCCGTAGTAGGCGTAAGCTGGAAGGCCGCTAAGTATTTTAGTGACTGGCGTAGTAAGCTACTCAACGACCACCGTACCTCGCAAGGGGACTTCCCAATGCCTAAATTCCGCTTGCCTTCAGAAGCAGAATGGGAATGGGCGGCTCGTGGTGGCAAAGCCTCAGCTAAATATCCATGGGGAAATCCTTACGTGGCAAACGGAAAAGGCTGTTTATTGGCTAATTTCAAACCACACCGTGGCAATTATGATGCCGATGGGTTTGCCTATACTGCCCCATCTAATGCCTTTAATGCCAATGACTTTGGCCTTTATAATATGGCTGGAAACGTGGCTGAATGGTGCGAAGATGCTTATGCTGACAATGCAATGCCACTTACCTGGGACTTAAACCCTGTAAATAATAACGCCGACGAACCTCGCAAAATCATTCGTGGTGGCTCATGGAAAGACGTAGCCTTCTACCTTGAAACAGGCACACGCTCTTACGAATATGAAGACGCTACCAAATCGTATATCGGTTTTCGTTGTGCTATGGATCACTTAGGGCGTTCGTCTGGAAAAGAATTTTAATATTCCTTTACCTGTCAGGCTTTCTTGTCTGACAGGTTTTATTTTGTCTAAACTTTACAAAATCAATTCATTAACTCTTATTAAATTACCAAAAACATGGCAGGCAGAAGCAATATTTTGTTCGACAAAATTCTTCCAGTAGTGTACAGTTTGGGTGCCGCAGTAGTTATTCTGGGTGCTCTTTTCAAAATTCAACACCGTGAAGGTGCCGACTATTGGCTTACCATTGGGATGGGAACAGAGGCCGTTATTTTTGCTCTTTTCGCATTACAAACTTTCGTTCAGTCAGGCGAAAAAACGTATGAATGGGAGAAAGTGTATCCCGAATTGGCCGACAATTACGCTGGTCCAACCCGAACTAATGAAGGCAAAGGTTTAACCGCCAACATGGATAAGATGTTGTCTGATGCCAAGGTAACTCCTGATATTTTTGATAATCTCGGCAAAAGCATGAGAAGTCTAACTGATACAGTAGGTAAAATCAAAGATATTTCAGATGCTACAGTGGCTACTAACGACTACGCAAAAAATGCTAAAACAGCAGCCCTTTCGATGGCCGAAATGAACAAATCATATAGTACTGCTATGACTGCCTTAGGTGAGTTGGCTAATACTTCTACTGATTCAAAAGAATATCGGACTCAGTTTCAACAAATCACTAAAAACATGGGTGCGTTGAACGCCGTATATGAGCTTGAACTGCAAGATACTAACCGTCACTTAAAAGCTATGAATGCTTTTTATGGAAATCTTACTACCGCCATGGAAAACATGGCAGATGCCAGCAAAGACGCTCAGAAGTTCAAGACAGAAATGACCAAGCTAACCAGTAATCTTACTTCGCTCAACAACGTCTATGGCGGTATGTTGACAGCAATGAAGAGCTAATCCACAAAGAATATTTTCAATAGGCAATGATCAGCACAAACTGCCCATTGCCTATTGATGTAAGCATTCTTATCAATTTAACTGACAACCGATAACCGATATTAACCTATGGCAGGTGGAAAAGAAACACCCCGTCAGAAGATGATTGGCATGATGTACTTGGTACTAACGGCTATGCTTGCTTTGCAAGTTAGCTCGGCCCTCATCGAAAAATTTATATTACTTAATAATAGCTTAGAGTTTTCTAACAGCGCATCGAACAAAATAAATGATGCAACCCTTCAGAAAATAAAAAGCGCTGTTGAGAAATCTGGAAACCGTGCCGAAGACGTAGCCGTTTTGCAAAAAGCCAGTCAAGTACGAGATATGACATCCAAAATGGTGTCAGAATTAGTTGCTTTGAAAGATGAACTCATCAATATAAGCGGTGGACGTGACGAGCAGGGCAACTTCAAAAATCCCAAAGAAGAAGAAAAAGTAGCGTTTGTAATGGTTGGACCTACTAAGAAAGGGAAAGCATACGAACTTAAAACTCGCCTCAATTCGTTTGTAGCAGAATTATCAAAAGTAGCTGGAACTAACTTTGCACCCTTAGCCTTAGATGGCAAAGACGACCCCGTAACGAGCCGAAATGCTGAACAAAGAACCAAAGACTTTGCTCAATTGAACTTTGAACAAACACCACTGCCTGCCGCATTGGCTATGTTGAGTCAAAAAGAGTCTGAAATTCGCCGTTACGAAAGCGAAACTTTGGATGCTCTCGCTTCTAAAGTTGGGGCGAAAGACATTAAGTTTGATAAGATTCTGGCCATGATTTCGGCTAAGTCAAGTACAGTAGTGGCAGGTACGCCTTATGAAGCTCAAATGTTTATTGCTGCTTATTCGAGTGGTATTACCCCTCGTATGAGTATTAATGGTAGTGCTGTAAAAGTGCTTGATGGAAAAGGAGAAATTAAGTTTACGGCCACAGGTGGTGGCTACGACTCAAAAGGTTTGGTTCGTAAAACCTACACGGGTGTTGTTTCATTCATGACTCCACGTGGTCGAGATACTACCTTCAAGATTGACCAAGAATATTTCGTATTGAAGCCAACTTACAACATTTTAACTGGTACACTGCCCGGCCTATATTTGGGTTGTGCCAACAAACTCGAAGTCGTAAGCCCAGGTTTAGGTGCTTTGTGGCAGCCTTCATTTAGTGCAAATGGTGCTGAAACGATTAGAGGAGGCCGTCCAGGCCAAGTAACCATTGTGCCAAATAGTGCCAAAGTAGATTTGAATATCATCAACCAAGGGACTAATTTGGGTACTGAATCTTTTAAAGTGCAACGTGTACCTAAGCCAGACGTTGTTGTGTTTGGCAATGGTGCACAAGTAGATGAACGCCGTGGTATGATGGCCTCAGCTTTAAGAACTATCGAAATACGCTGTTTAGCAGATGAAAGTTTCAAAATTTCAAATCCAGAGGATGCTAATTTTAGGGCTTCTTCTATTACTGTCAACTTAGTTCGTGGCTCTCGTCGTATTGGCAACATTGATGGTGGAGGATCTGTCAATATTTCGAGTCTTGCACAACAAGCCCAAGCTGGTGACCGTTATGTTGTAGAAGTAAAAGGTGTTCAGCGTCGTAACTTTAAAGGCGATATTGAAAACGTAAACGTTGGGAATAAACTCTTTAACATTCCGTTAAATTAAGCCAAAAACAACAGAATTAGATACAAGAAAAAGGTCCATGAAAAAACTCACAAACATTTTGAGTGGAGCAGCGGTACTACTAACCGTTGGCTTTGGGGCGGTGGCGCAAGAAAAAACCGATAATGGGATTAACCCTAATTCGGTACGCCCGATTCACGAATCAAACGTGATGTGGAAAACAACACTTTGGCGTAGAGTTGATTTGAACGAAAAGCAAAATCAACCCTTTTTTGCAAAAAACAGCGAGATTACTAAGTTTTTGATGGAAGGCGTAAAAGCCGGGTTACTAACAGCTTATAATAGTGACTCCCTTACCTCTAAGCTAACCTTAGATCAGTTTAAACAACGCCTACAGGTAGAAAACTTAGGTGGTGGTTTGTCGGAAGAAGAAAAGAAAGCAGGGTTTAGCGAGGAGTCAACTGATGATGGATGGGGAGATACAAAACCCAAAAAGGATGACAAAAACAAAAGCAAGACAGCCGCCGCTCAACCAGCTCCCGAACCAACTACCTCAACGAGTGATGTAGAGTATTTTCCGCAGGAATTGAATATTATTGAGCTAAAAGAAGATCTTGTTTTTGACAAGCAGCGTTCACGGATGTATTATGACATTCAGACTATTACCATCATTTTACCCGCCGCCAAAACAGCCAAAGGATTTGATGTGCCAGTAGCCACGTTTCAATACAAAGAATTAGATAAATATTTCCGGAGTAATCCAAAATGTGTTTGGTATAATTCGCATAACGTAGCTCAGCATAAAAACATGGCCGATGCCTTTGATTTGCGTTTGTTCTATGGCCGTATTATCAAGCAGTCAAACCCACGTGACCAGTTCTTAACAGATAAATTTGGTAGCGAGAGAGAAGGGCTTGTCAAATCTCAACAATTGGAATATGAACTCATGGAGTTTGAACACAATTTGTGGGAATATTAAGAGTTCCTGGTCTTTCAACAATATCAAAGAGAAAGCGCAGATGGTTTTGCCATCTGCGCTTTCTCTTTGATATCTTCTACATTGTAAGAAATTCTATTCTCAGATAGTGTAATGCTGATTTCTTTTTTTTGGCACTTCTTGTCAAACACTTTCTCAATTTGTTTTTTCTACCTCATCTTGTCTATAAAAATTGTACTTTTCCCCAACTAATCGTACTTTCCAATTGCTTTACTATCAATCATTTTTATATTTTTTGCTCTCATTGGAGGATGATATTGTAACCAAAGGCATGGCGGGACGATTGAAGTGGAGAGTGTGGAAGGGGGGGGGACAATGTTTACTATTTGTTTTCCATTTAAACAGTTTAATGATGAAAATCTTAACTTTAACACTTTTATATTCGTTTGCTTGTCAATTTTGTTTCTCACAGGGGCAAAAAAAGATTGACAGCCTCAAAAATAAATTAGCTTTTACCAAACCTGACACCAATTTGGTAAAAACACTCTCAGAAATAGGAGATAGATACCGAGGGCTAAATATTGATTCAGCTATCTTTTTTGACCAAAGTGCCATCACATTGTCAAGAAAAATTAAATTTCCAAAAGGAGAGATAGAAGCATTAAGAAGAATGGCATTTGCTTACCGAACTTCTGGTAATACGCCAAAGGCTTTAGAAATAAATTTCAAAGCATTAAAACTGGCTAATACTGAAAACATCCAGCGTGACCAAGCAAGAATTTTGAATCAAATTGGGTTAATTTATTCAGAAGAAAATGACTATTCCAAAGCATTGTTTTTCTTAAAGGAATCATATAAACTATCTGAAACAATACATTTTTCAGGAATGTTAGGAGTAAATCAAAATGCGATTGGTAGAACTTATTGCAAAATGAACCAGTTAGATTCTGCACTGTATTATTGTCTATTGGCACAAAAAAATCTTAATAAGGAGATTCCAGAAATTTTCGCTATCAATTCAAGAGATATTGGATTGATTTACAGTAAGAAAGGCAACAAAAAATTGGCTTTATTTCATTTTAAAAATAGTGTAAAGCGTGTTAAAATAGGAGAAAGTTATGATACAAGGTCGCAAGCAAATTACCAAATTGCTTTATTATATCAACAAAGCAAACAACGAGATTCTGCCATTTATTTTGCCAATATTGCCCTTAGTGATGCTCAAAGAGGGAATTTTTATTCAAGAATAATAGATGCCAGCAAACTTTTATCCGAACTTTATGAAACAAAAGATATAGTAAAATCCTTACAATACAACAATATGGCAATTGCCGCTAAGGATAGTTTGTATATAAAAGGAAAAAGAAATGCTATTCAAAATCTTACTGATTTTGATGAAAAAGAACGACAATACGAACTGGAAACTGCTGAAACTGCCTATAAAAATCAAATCAAACAATATGCTCTATTGATTGGTTTAGCTGTATTTTTACTCATTTCGTTTATTCTTTATCGAAATAATCAACAAGAAAAAAAATCTAAAATTCTACTTCAAGCACAAAAAGATAAAGTCGAAATAACTCTTTCACAACTCAAAGCTACCCAAACCCAACTCATCCAAAAAGAAAAACTCGCCAGCCTTGGCGAACTCACCGCAGGCATTGCCCACGAGATTCAAAACCCACTGAATTTTGTTAATAACTTCTCGGAAATGTCAGTAGAACTGGCAAATGAACTAAAAGAAGAAGCTCAAAAGCCTGAAATTGACAAAGAACTTATCATTGACTTAGCCAGTGATTTAAGCGCAAATCAAGCCAAAATCAACCACCACGGCAAGCGAGCCAGTAGCATTGTGTCGGGTATGCTTGAACACTCTCGTACCAGCACAGGCGAACGGGCATTGACTGATATCAACAAATTAGCCGATGAATATTTGCGACTAAGTTATCATGGATTGCGAGCAAAAGACAAGGATTTTAATAGCGACTACAAGACCGAATTT
>JBGAVQ010000044.1:0-25724 GCA_044228045.1 Spirosomataceae bacterium | reverse complement strand
TTACGAACTCCACCATGAAAGGCAATACCGCCAGCTGATTTTTCAAGTAAACGAGCGATTTCCACCATTTCTGGCTTCTGAAAAAACGCTGTTCCCAAAAAGTCTTCCCGAAACTGAATCACAACAGACTCAGCCAGATTGTCCTTAGTAGAATCTTCATTTTTCCAGCAATGAGGCAAATTTTTACCTATCAATACTAAATCACCAGCTCCAAAATCGGTAATGTCGTGACCAACAAAACGCTTTCCTTCGCTCCTAACTATCAACGTGAGTTCATACTCAGGGTGAAAATGATAAGACGCATCAAAGCATGGTAATTGAAACGTCCGATAATGAAACGAACGGTCAGGTAAGGCAGCGATATGCTCAAATTGAACTCGCATTTTGGGGCTTTTTGGTCATTAACGCACTCAAAAGCAATAATCATGCTAAAAAAACACAAAAAACAGATAAAAAGCAAGTAGTCATTAGCTTCTCTATGTTGTTGTTTTGCATTGTCAATATCATTACCATGTATCCAACCGATAAACCAAACAGACTATGTCTTCTTTAACTGCCCAATTACCCTCTTTATCTGACATGTATTCGCTTGGCCTTGATCAGCTGAACGATTACAAAACTAACGGTCATATTCTACTGCGTGGTGTTGCCTCCGAAGAAGAAATAGCCGCTTACCGAAGTGTAATTACCGATGCAACCATGCGTTACAACAAAGAAACCCGCAAGATGGAAGACCGAGACACCTACGGCAAAGCATTTTTGCAAATTATGAACCTGTGGGAGGTGGACGAAGACGTGCGGCGGTTTGTATTAGCCAAACGTTTTGCCAAAATCGCTGCTGATTTGATGGGTGTAGAGAACGTACGCCTTTACCACGACCAAGCCCTCTACAAAGAAGCCAGCGGTGGCCCAACCCCCTGGCATCAAGACCAATACTACTGGCCATTAGATACGCCAAATACCGTAACAATGTGGATGCCATTGGTGGACATTACTA
The DNA here is from genome assembly GCA_044228045.1 of Spirosomataceae bacterium. Taxonomy (GTDB): domain Bacteria; phylum Bacteroidota; class Bacteroidia; order Cytophagales; family Spirosomataceae; genus JAXLVB01. The sequence continues at coordinate 24,727 of JBGAVQ010000044.1, read as the reverse complement.
TTGAGATGGGGATGCTTACCTTTGCATCTGGCTCGCAATCAGAGGGTTTTGTAGGTAACTTGGCTATTTCTGACGAATCCGAAATAGCACTGTCCAATTTAGTGACACAAAAAGGCTACCCCGTTACTCGTGCCGTGAGCATGAAAGCTGGTGATGCTACTTTTCATGCTGGCTGGACGCTCCACTCAGCTCCGGGCAATGACTCCCCTATTATGCGTGAGGTAATGACTATTATTTTCTTTGCTGATGGTGCTAAGGTGATTGAACCCAAAAACCCCAATCAGGAAGCCGATCGTCAGCGTTGGATAAATGGTTTAGCACCTGGCTTGTTGGCGGCTTCGCCCTTAAATCCGTTGTTGCTTTGATAGACATGAGAACTTAGGAAACGAGACAAGGGATTGTAAAACATTGATTCTCTTGTCTCGTTTCTTATCGTCTATTGTCTTAGAAATTACCGTTTTTCCCTAATGTTCGCTGGCGAAACCCATTCGTCCCATTCGTTACCATAACCATCATAGTGAATGTAGTGCAGGCAAGAGAATTTCTTGGTAACTTTTGCTGAATACCATTTTTTATCAGCTGGATAATACACCTCAACTGGTGCGCCCGTTGAAAAATTTTTGGTACAAACAAAGGGTTTTAAGTGTGAAGCTTCTACCCAGTCGGTTTCGTTGTTGGTATAGCTATAAAACCGCACATTAAACTTACCACCTTCTCCTGCTCCTGTTATAAAACCCAGCCAGTCTTTTCCGCCATAATCAGCCCACACTTTTTCGCCAATGCGGGCATTCTTTTTGGGAGGTACTTGATTAGCAAACGCCCAGTTTTTCATACTTGCTGGTAAGTAGTAGGCAGCTTTTTGCCCTTCTACAACTGCCATTTCTTCGTCAATATAGTTGGCTAATTCTGCCAAGGTAATGCTACCATTGCTGTCTGTATCTACAAAATTACGTCCACGCAACCCATACAATAACGCATTAGAAAAAGTCCAATTGCCTGTAGAAATATCAGTAGGTACAACTGAGTTAAGTGCTACGTAATTACGAGAAGGATATTTCTGAGCTTCTGTTGCTAACCCACCTGAATTGCAGCAATCGGCAGTGAAAAAGGCTGTGTTTCCAGAAAAGTTTTCATGTACGGTACGCACAATTTCTTCAGCAGACCACTCAGCCCCTTGGTGATTGGCAAAACATACTTGCTTTGCTTGGTTTTTGTAGCCGTGTCCACAGTAATAAAAAAATAGGACATCGTCTTTTTGTGCCTGCTTCAAAAAAGGAGCAAATGATGCACGAACCGCTGCAGTAGTGGCTTGTTGGTCTTTTAGATAAACAATTTGCTTGCTCGGCACGCCCTGATTCTGAAAAAACTGCATGATGCTGGCATCTACTCTACCTTGTTTGTCAAACGAAACAAATCGTTGATTATCAACCCATTCCAGCACTCCCACCATAAAAACCCATGTGCGCTGGGGATTAAAACTTGACTGCGGTTGAGCATTACACCGAAACAGTGAGAGAAAAAGTAGGAAAAATAAGCAATGGCTGTTTTTCATACGCTGTGATAAAGCTCAAGAGACTTGAATGAGATGTTGGCGTTCAGGGCTTCATGGTTTGTTATTAATGCTTAGGGCAACCGCAGTCGTTTTTCTTGAATAAGCCCCACATAAAGCCCTTTTTCTTGCGATAGCCTTTGTGTTTCTTCTTCCCAGCCCTTGTGTTTCTTCTTCCCGAAAATCTGTTGAGATACTGTATTTTTCGATTCCGTTGTGTTGGCCATTGAAACTTCTGGTAAGGCCAAAAACAGTGCAAGGGCAAAGATGATGAAGATTCTCATGGTCTTGATTATCAGAATATTTACCCAAATAACGCAAAAAATAGTCCAATTATGCGTTACAAACTAAAAAAGGATAAATTTGTTCAAACATAATGCTACAAGCCATTGGCGTACTCATTATGAAGTATTGAACGCATCCCTCTATTTAATCGTTGTAGTGAAAGAAATTGACCGTTAAACTTTTCATTCAAACGGTCAATTTGAATATTTGAATTATGAGAAATAAGAAAGACAAAAACACAAAACTCTCCAAAGAAGACCGCTTCCGCAACCGACTCAAAGAAGAAATCTTTGGCTTTTTCGATGTTAATTACGAACAAGCCTTTTCAGAAAATGACCTCTATAAGCATTTTGGTGTGCGTGACCACAACGCCCGTAACTTATTTAGTTCGCTCCTCAAAGAACTCGCCTACGAAGGCCGCCTCGCCAAACTCCCTGATGGAACGTATCAGGCCGAAAATGAGATAAAAACCTTAACAGGCCGAGTAGAACACGTAAACCCCCGCTTTGCATTTGTGGTGCGAGACGATGCCACCGGCGACGATATTTATGTAGATACCCGTGACCTCAATGACGCTGTTGATGGCGATTTGGTACAAGTATCGCTCACGGGTACGTTCGGTAAAGATCGCCGTCCCGAAGGAGAAGTAACCGAAATTATAGAGCGAAAACGCACCGAAATTGTAGGAACGCTTGAAGTTTCGCCTCGCTTTGCTTTTGTAACGCCCGACAGTCGGCGGCTGTATCAAGATGTTTATATTGCAAAAGAAGACCTAAATGACTCAAAAACAGGCGACAAAGTAATTGTTACCGTGAAAAGTTGGGGTGAGAAACCCATTGGCATTGTTAAAGAAGTGCTGGGAAAAGCAGGTGAACATAACACCGAAATGCACGCCATTTTAGCTGAATTTGGCCTGGCAAATCGTTTTTCTGACGAAGTAGAGAAAGAATCAGAGGCGATTTCGGAGAAAATTTCAGAAGAAGAAATCAAGCGTCGCCGAGATTTTCGGAGCATCCTGACGTTTACCATTGACCCCGCCGATGCCAAAGATTTTGACGATGCTTTGTCGTTTCAACAATTAAAAAATGGTAATTACGAAATAGGCGTTCACATTGCCGACGTAACGCATTATGTGTTGCCCGACACCGAGTTAGAAAAAGAAGCCTATCGCCGAGGCACTTCGGTCTATTTGGTGGACAGAACCGTGCCGATGTTGCCCGAAAAGCTATCGAATAATCTCTGCTCGCTACGCCCCAACGAAGACAAGCTGACGTTTTCGGCAGTATTTGAACTCACCCCTACTGCTCAAGTCAAAAAACAGTGGTTCGGACGCACTATCATTCATTCTGATAAAAGATTTAGTTATGAAGAAGCCCAAGACTTGTTAGAGCTTGTAGCCCCGACTTCCGAGTCGGAGAAGGACGCACCATACCACCAAACACTCCTTGTTATCAATGACTTAGCCAAAAAACTCAGGGATGAGCGTTTTAAAAACGGAGCCATCAATTTTGAGACTGTAGAAGTAAAATTTAACCTCGACGAAAACGGCAAGCCGCTTGGCATTTATCAAAAAATAAGAAAAGATGCCCACAAACTTATTGAAGAGTTTATGCTGTTGGCAAACAAAAAAGTAGCCGAATACGTATATTTTCTTTCTAAAACCGAAGAAAAATACACGATGGTTTACAGGATTCACGAAGCACCGAATTTCGAGAAACTGACTTCGTTTGTTACGTTTGCAAAACGCTTTGGCTATAATATCCAGCTCAACGAAGGGAATGTGTCAAGCACCTTGAACCACCTGATGACGACCATTGAAGGACGACCTGAGCAAAATATTTTAGAGAGCTTGGCTATTCGATCTATGGCAAAAGCCCGCTATTCTACCGAAGCCATTGGGCATTTTGGGCTTGCATTTGAGCATTATTCGCACTTTACATCGCCCATCCGTCGCTATCCCGACATGATGGCACATCGGTTCTTGCAACATTATTTGCTAAATGGCAAGTCACTTGACCGAGCCGAAACAGAGCTAAAATGCAAGCAATCTTCTATCACTGAGCGTATTGCCGCCGAAGCCGAGCGTGCCTCTATCAAATACAAACAGGTAGAATACATGAGCGGCATGGAGCCTAATCGGGTGTTTGACGGCATCGTGTCGGGCGTAACTGAATTTGGTGTGTTTGTAGAAATTACCGAAACTGCCAGCGAAGGTCTGGTGCGAATGTCTGACCTAAGCGATGATTTCTATGAGTTTGACAAAGAAAACCTGCGTATTGTAGGCAAGCGTTCGGGACGAGTGATTACATTTGGCGATGCTGTGTTGGTAAAAGTAAAAGAAACCAACCTTGGTCGCCGCAGCATGGATTTGTGGCTGGTGTCTATCAAGAGCGTTTCGGGTCGTGCTATTGTAGTCAAAAAAGGCAAGTCCAACTCAAGCCGAGGAGAAGGAGTAATTCCAAAAAGTGTATTGCGTAAACAAAATAGCCAGAATAAGCGGCGAAAACGATAGTTAGCCAAGCACAGCTGCTGCGGCTTCCAACAAGGTTGTCAGCACTACATCACCTTGCGATTCGTGCGGTTTATCAGTTAGATGAATCGTACGAACGCCTGCTTTTTTGCCAGCTTGCACGTCTCGCAAGGTATCTCCAATCATCCACGACTGCGTTTTGTCAATCTTGTACTTTGCTATTGCCTTTTCTAACATCAACGAATCGGGTTTACGAAGCAACGATGCTGTTGAATACGTTGGATGATGTGGGCTGAAATACAAGTCGTCTAACAGGTTGCCTACTTGTTGCTGTATATACTCATGGCACTTGCGCACGTCGTCACGGGTGTAAAGCCCACGGGCAATGCCAGCCTGATTAGTTATCACAATCAATAAATAACCTGCGTCTTTCATACGGCGAAGGGCTTCGGCAGTGCCTTCTGGCACAATCAACTCATCGGTTCTATATACATAATCACCAACTTCTTTATTTAACACCCCATCACGGTCAAGGAAAACACACTTTTTCATTGTACTATCTATTGATTTTTTTGCACAAAAGTAATTTACATTTTTGACTTTTTTCATTTCTCTCGCAAGAAATTACTAAATGGCTTCGTTTTGACGTAAAGTGTTAAAAATTGATTAAAAAGTGTTAAGCGATAGTTAAAAAGTGTTAAACGATTTTTTAACTAATTATTTAGTTTTTACCTTGCCGATGATTATGCTCACTACATAAACTACCAATCTACTCAATCAGTCGAGATAGGAATTCGACCTACTTAAAAGCTATGAAAAAACGACGTTTACTTTGGATTGTCCTTGCGGCAGTAGTTTTATTGTCTTCCGGAATCTGGTATTTCAGCAAAGGTAATGCCGCCGAAAGTATTAAACTGACAGCGAGGGTCAAAAAAGGTCACTTTGAGATTTTGGTAATAAGCACAGGAGAACTCAGAGCACGTAGTGAAACCAAAATTCAAGGGCCAGGGGCCGAAATGGAGGAAGCCAGTCTTTACAACGGTACCAAAATTCAAAACTTAGTTCCAGAAGGTACCATCGTGAAACCTGGCGATTTTGTAGCCTCGCTTGACCAAGCACCCGTTATGACAAAGGTTTCGGAAGCCCAGTTAGACCTTCAAAAAAAGACTGCCGAACTCAACCAAGCCAAATTAGATACGGCCCTCACGCTCAGAGATGCTCGTGACGAACTGGCCAATCTTCGATTTCAGATGGAGCAAAGTAAGTTAGAGAAAGAGCAGTCTGTCTATGAAGCACCGGCAGTACAACGCATGAAGCAATTGGACTATGAAAAAGCCGAGAGGACGTTTGTGCAGAAAAAAGAAAACTACAAAACTAAGGTAGCACAAGGGGATACTAAATGCCAGATTATCAATTCTGACCTCCAAAAAGCCCAAAATTCGCTCAATAAACTCACTTCATTGATGCAGAAAATGAATATTTCGGCACCAAAATCAGGCATGGTGATTTACGACAAAGAGTGGAACGGGCGCAAAAAAGTAGTTGGTTCTGAAATACGCCCGTGGAATCCGACCGTAGCGATTTTGCCCGATTTGACCGAAATGCAGGTGATTACGTACATCAATGAGGTGGATATTCGTAAAATAAAAGTAGGCCAAGCCGTGGATATTGGGCTTGATGCCGACCCTTCCAAAAAACTAAAAGGCGTGGTAGGCCAAGTGGCCAATGTGGGTGAGCAACGCCCCAACTCCGATGCCAAGGTATTTGAAGTGGTAATAGATGTGCTTACGAAGGATGGTAGCCTGCGCCCTTCAATGACCACAAGTTGTAAAATTATGACTGCCAACTACAACGACGTGCTGAGTATTCCGCTCGAGGCTATTAACAATGCTAAAAACATCAGCTTTGTCTATAAGAAAGACGGTAAGGGGTTAGTCAAACAAGAGATAAAAGTAGCCGATGTAAACGACTCAGAGGCAATTGTTTACGCCGGCCTCTCCCCTACCGACGAAGTTTACTTGAATACCCCCACCGACACAACGGGTGTAAAACTGCTAAAAGCTCCGGCTACTTCCAAAAAGCCAACTCCTGTGATTGATAAGGCGTTTGAGCAGCAGATGAAAATGCGAAAAGATACCCTCAAACCCGCTAATCGCTCTGGCGAATCAGGAGGCGGCGACATAATTATTATTGGGTAAAATCTTACTGGTTTTCAATCATTCAGCGAAAGATGCACAAACCGTCGCTACCAAACACAACTTCATGAAAATCAACTACGAACGCCTGCTTCTTAACTTCAAAATAGGTATAGAAGCCCTCAATATCAACAAGTTTCGGGCTCTCTTAACGTCGCTCGGAATCATTTTTGGGGTGGCTGCGGTCATTGCCATGCTGGCCATTGGGGCAGGTGCTGAGCGAGAGATTTTAGAGCAAATCAAGCAAGTAGGTGTAAACAATATCATTGTGAAACCCCGCCTCGAAACCAGCGAAAATCAATCACAAGAGCAAAAATCACCAACAAGTAATAAAGAAGAAAAAAAGAAGTTTTCGCCTGGTCTGACACTTGCCGATGCCGAAAACATTCAAAAATCTATTCCAGCAGTCCATTTTGTAAGCCCCGAAATCGAGATGGAAAGTGTTTTGGTGCGAGAAGGAATCCGCAACAATGGGCGCATTATTGGCGTAAATAACTATTACTTTGAAGTTGCTGGGGTCAAAATTACAGAAGGTAAGTACTTTACTAACAACCAGTTAGATAATGCTGAACCTGTTTGCATTATTGGCAAAAACGTAAAAGCAAAGTTTTTTTCGAGTGTTAATCCCATCGGTCAAACCATCAAATGCGGCAACAATTGGCTCACTGTGGTAGGTGTGTTAGAAGGTCGAGAAGTGTCTGAAAGTGCCGTCAAAAAACTCTCTATCCGCAACCTAAATACGGAGGTTTATCTGCCTGTTAAAACATTTTTGCTTCGCTACAAAAATAGAGCAAACGTAACCGTGCGAGATATGCGAATGGCTGCACAACAAGAAAATGAAGGGAATAACGAAAAATCTAAGCCCAACTACAACCAATTAGACCGCTTGGTTATCAATGTCAACGAAAGTGATTTGATTACACCTACCTTGGATTTGATTGAAAAAATGCTTCGCCGCCGCCACAACGAAACCGATGATTATGAGATAGTTGTGCCAGAATTATTACTCAAACAAGAACAACGCACCAAGCGACTTTTTAATGTGGTGTTGGGCGTTATTGCTTCTATTTCGCTCTTGGTAGGCGGCATCGGTATTATGAACATCATGCTGGCATCGGTGTTAGAACGCATCAAAGAAATTGGCTTGCGTTTGGCATTGGGTGCTCAAAAACGGGACATTGTGTTGCAGTTTGTTTCTGAGGCCGTTGCTATTAGTTTTTCAGGAGGGATTTTGGGCGTTGTTTTGGGCATTGCTATTAGTTATTTCATTGAACAAGTAGCTGAAATACAAACCATTATTTCACCTTTCTCGGTAGCACTTTCGTTTTTAGTGGCTATTACGGTAGGTCTAATTTTCGGAATTTTCCCAGCCAAACGAGCCTCCGAACAGAATCCTATTGAAAGCTTGAGGCATGAATAGGGGTTGCCATTCCCCTCCTTCCCATAAAACAACCTTCAAACCATGAAAAAGTATATACTCATTTTGTTTTTACTCAACACAACTCACCTTTTTGCCCAGTCGTTCGCACTGCAAGATGCCGTTGAAACTGCCAAACAAAACAGCCCCATTGCCAAGCAAATTAGAGCCAGTTATCAAGGCGATACATGGCGATACCGAGCCAATAAAGCCTCGCTGATGCCCCAATTGAACCTCAATGGCACCATTCCAGGCTATTTTCGGCAGATTGGAAGCGTTACGCAACCTGACGGGAGTCTTTTGTTTCAGAATTACAGTAGGGCGTTTTCGGAAGCAACCATGAGCCTCGAACAGTCTATTTTGGCAACAGGCGGACGAGTAAGCCTCTCGACAGGCTTGGAGCGCATTGATATTTTTGGCAATAACCAAAGTTCATTTTGGGCATCGTCGCCTTTGATGTTGCGATACCAACAACCCCTTTTCAAAATCAACCAGATTAAGTGGAACTGGCAGCAGCAACAAATCCAATTCGCACAAGCCACTCAACAGCAATTGGAGCAACTGGAAGAACTTTCGTTACAAGTAACCCAAAAATATTTCGACCTGTATATTTCACAACTTCAACTGCGGAATGCTGACTATAATTTATCTATCAACGACACCATCTACACCATCTCGAAGGGGCGTTTTGGGCTTGGCAAAATTGCCGAAAATGAATTATTACAAGTAGAGTTAGGCTTAATGAACGCTCGTAACAGTGTAGAAATAAACACCTTACGAGTAAGTGTCAATCAGAAAGAGTTGAAAAACCTCATCGGATTCAACGAAGACCGTGTGATAGAAGTAAAAGCCCCATTGATTGCTCCCAACATTGAGCCAGACCCACTCAAAGCCATTGAAGAAGCCCAAAATAACCGAAGTGATTTCAGAAGTTTTGAGTTGGCCGAAAATCGAGCGCAAATGAACCTGCGTTCGGCACAAATTAGCCGACGATTTAGTGCAGACTTGAATGTAAGCGTAGGTTTTAACCAAACGGCCACTAATCTGGGTGATGCCTTCAAGAAATTACAAGGCTCACAAGGCGCATTTTTGGGTTTCACCATTCCGCTTGCCAATGCTGGGCGCAACAAAGCCAATTACGAAGCCGCCCGCAGTGACTTAGAAGCCACCCAACAGCAAATCAATTACGGTAAAAATGCCCTTGAAATTGAAGTTTACAATGCCGTATTGGAGCTAAAACAACAAAAAGCCAGCCTCCAAATTTCGGCAAAAGCCGACACCATCGCCCGCAAACGCTACGAAGTTTCTAAAAATCGCTATCTGATTGGCAAAATTGACATTACGAACCTCATTATTGCCCAAAACGAAAAAGACCAAGCCCTTGTAAGCTATATGCAAGCGCTCCAAGCCTATTGGTTAGCCTATTATCGCCTACGACGACTCACTCTTTTTGACTTTGAACTGGGACAAAAGATTCAGCCATGAGGCTGACATCAGTGCGTTTTTGTCGTTCGCAACCTTTAGTACCAAATCGAAGTAGGTAGAATATCCCATGTGTGGGCAGACAACAAAACCCAATCACTTTGAATTGAAGGCTAAAATTTATATCAAAGTGCTTATATCTGCTTAATTAGAGCATTTTCATAAAAAGGTATAACTTATTGAAAAACAACCCTCCACTCACTTTCTATCGAAGTTACACCCTTCTCTGACAACCCCTAAATTATTGGTTATATTTTTCTTCTGCGTAAATTAACAACTATATTAAATACTGAAGTAATAGATATGCTTCTCTTAGTTTTATACCACTTGAGGAGGTCTTCTGTTCAATTAATATCCTTGTAAACTAAATAGAATCCAGCCATTTGACTCCCGAAGTCTTCTATGACTAAATTCTCTCCTCGCTTCTGACCTGATCCCCCTGCATCGGCTCGGCCCGAATCGTTAGTTCCTCTCAATTCTTTCCCATCAACTGTAAGCCAGAGCCTTTCACTTTGCTCGGTTTGAATATAACGAATATTTATGCCGTTAAAATGCTAATATTCAACACTTTCCAAAATTTCACTCAATTGTATATAAGATACAAATTTCTTGGTTCCAAAGGCAGTATTATTTACCATTAATTTATGCTACTTTACCGTCATGGCTAAACCTACACAACCCGTACACCTAAAAACGCTGTTATACAAAAGCTACAATATGGATTATCTACAAGGCTATTTTGTAATTCTTCAAAATACCCTTTAACTTCGTTTCAAGAACGGTTCTCCGTTTTTGGGATCAGTGGGTGATGATCTCTTGTAATTTACTTAATCGTAAAAATTACAAAGGCCGCTCATTTTCCCTGTTTTATGAAAATTCCCTAATGATATGAGAGCTAATGAAGCATTTTTGAAATGCAACAGAAGATAGATTTTGGCAGTAGCAGAATCGAAACCAGACTATGCTATATAGCTCAAAATCTTGATTTTATGGAAAGTATTTAACCTGGTAAATTTATAAAGAACCAAGCGGGTTGGAAATTCGCTCTACCAAAACCATGAAACAAATTCTACCTTTTTTATTTATTGTTTTAGTCTTTTCGGCAAAAGCACAAAACCTCCCGTTTGCCAACTACAATGCCAAGTGGGTAGATTCAGTAATGGCAACCATGAGTATTGATGAGAAAATTGGGCAACTCATGATGCCTCGTGGCAACTTTGGCAATACGCCCTACGAGCGTGATAAACTACGGCAGTGGGTAACGCAGTACAAAGTAGGTGGTTTTGTATTTTTTGCCAATCAGCCTACTCGCCAAGCCCTGATGGTCAATGAGTTGCAGTCATTGTCACGAATTCCGCTGTTTGTAGGTATGGACTTAGAATGGGGCCTTTCCATGCGCCTCGATAGTGTGGTGCGTTATCCTTACGCCATGACTTTAGGTGCTATGCAGGGCAACGATGAAATGCTGTATCAAATGGGTCGACAGATTGGTGAGCAATGCAAGCGCATGGGGGTACATATCAACTACGCCCCCGATGCCGATGTGAACAATAATCCCAATAACCCAGTCATCAACTTTCGTTCCTTTGGCGAAAACAAACAGAAAGTGTTTGAAAAAGCCCTTGCCTATATGCGAGGGATGCAAGACGTAGGTATTATCACAACAGCCAAGCATTTCCCTGGGCATGGCGATACCGACGTAGATTCACATGAGGATTTGCCACTCATTCGCCACGACCGGATGCGGCTCGATTCGGTAGAATTGTACCCCTTTCGAGAACTCATCAAACGTGGACTAAACGGCGTGATGATTGCCCACCTTAGCATACCGTCACTTGACCCAACTGAGCATCAAGCCTCTACACTTTCAACCAAAATCGGTACAGACCTACTGCGTAACGAGCTGGGCTTCAAAGGTTTGGTATTTAGCGATGCTATGGAAATGAAGGGGGTTTCTAAGTATTATCCTAATGGCGAAGCCATGGTGATGGCTTTGTTGGCAGGTAACGATTTGCTCGAAACTTTTACGGATGTGCCGGGAGTTTTCAATGCCATTAAGTATGCTGTAGCCGAAGGGCGGATTTCGATGGAAATGCTCAACGACAAAGTACGACGTATTTTAATAGGCAAAGCTTGGGCAGGCTTAGATAAATATAAACCCATCGAAATCAATAACTTAACCAATGACCTACGACCGGCAACCTCCGAGTTATTAGCTCGCCAATTGCAAGAAGAAGCCCTAACAGTTGTGCGCAATACTGATAGCCGTATTCCGATTAAAGAACTTACTAACCGCAAAATCGCCGTATTATCACTCGGAACGCCTTCGATAGGCAGCAGCAACCCTACGGCGTTTCAGCAGATGGCGGCCAATTATACCAAAGTAGATTTCTTGAACCTAAAACTTACTTCGCCAACGTCTTTGATTGACTCGGTTAAGTTTGTGTTGGGTCAATACGACTTGGTGTTGGTAGGGGTACATGGCTTGGGGATTCGCCCTGCGGCTCGTATGGACTCGGTTACGGTGAAGTTGGTCAACGCTTTCACGGGACTTGATAATGCCATTTATGTGTTGTTTGGGAACCCCTACACCTTTAACCGGTTCAATGGTTTTGAGAATACAAAAGGCCTGGTTGTTACGTACCAAGAGACCATTCCTGCCCAAGAATTAGCAGCGCAATTGCTGTTTGGTGCTATTGGGGCAAAAGGGAAATTGCCCGTTACGGCCAATCAGTATTTTAAGTTTGGCGATGGCATCATGACCGAACCCTTGGGGCGTTTCAAATACACTCTTCCCGAAGAAGTGGGTATTGATTCAAGATACCTAACTGCCAAACTCGATTCTATTGCTAATCAAGGGCTTAACGCCAAAGCCTACCCAGGCGCACAAGTGCTGGTGGCCAAAAATGGCAAAGTCATTTACCAAAAAACTTTCGGCTATCATACCTACGACAAAACTCGTGCGGTAAAGCCAACAGATGTTTACGACTTAGCCTCTGTGACCAAAGTGAGTACATCTGCTGCGGCCTTGATGAAAATGGAAGATGAAGGGAAGTTTAGCCTTGACATGAAGTTGAAAAAGTTGATGAAAAAATGGAAACGCTCCAACAAAGGCAATTTGGTCATGCGAGACATCCTGACACACCAAGCTCGCCTCAGAGCATGGATTCCGTTCTGGAAAGAATTGGCTCAAAACCCCGATGGCACATGGAAGCCGCAAACCTTCCAAGATCATTTTTCGGAAGAATACCCTGTGAAAGTTGCCGAAAAACTGTTTTTGTACAAAGATTACGACCAAACCATGTTTAATGCCATTCGGGACTCACCTCTCAACGAAAAACCCGGCTATGTGTATTCAGATATGTCATATTACCTTTATCCACAAATAATCAAACGCCTGACTAAAAAAGATTTTGAGACCTTCTTGAAAGATACTTTTTATAAACCATTAGGGGCTAACTCCCTGACATTCAATGCTGGCAAAACAATGCCATTAACAAATGTTGTGCCTACCGAATACGACTCGCTGTTCAGAAAAGAGCTTATTCATGGGCGTGTACACGACGAAGGAGCCACTATGCTCGACGGCATCAGCGGACACGCTGGCTTGTTTGGTAATGCCAACGACTTGGCCAAACTGTTTCAGATGTACCTCAATGGCGGCGAATATGGCGGCAAACGCTACCTTAACGAAGCCACCTTAAAAGAGTGGACTTCTTACGGCTATCCTGTTGAAATAAACAGCCGCCGAGGCATTGCATTTGACAAGCCAGACCGCAAGAGAGCTGGCATTTCGGCTGCACCAAGTGCCAGTGAGTTGAGTTTTGGCCACTCGGGTTTTACGGGTACGTTTGTATGGGCCGATCCTCGTGACCAAATGCTGTATGTGTTTCTCTCGAATCGAGTGTATCCGACCCGTAACAATGGTAAAATCAGCGAGTTAAACATCCGCACGCAGTTTGGCGAGATGATTTATCAGGCTATCAAGAAAGGAACGAATACTAACCAATAATACCATGACAAACCTCATTAACTGGTTCGAGATTCCTGTGACTGACATGACCAGGGCCAGAACTTTTTATGAAACCATTTTTAGCAATACAATGCACGAAATGACCTTGGCCAATGACCTTGTTTCCTGCCGAAGCAGGCGCTGTTGGTGGGGCTTTGAGTGAACACAAAGACTTTTATTTTCCTGGGAAGCAAGGCCCTTTGATTTACCTAAACGGAAACCCGGACTTGCAACACGTGCTGGACAAAGTAGAAGCCGCTGGCGGAAGTATCCTTATGACAAAAAGGGCAATTTCGGAGCAATTTGGCTTTATGGCCATGATTCAAGATACTGAAGGCAATCGGATTGCGCTGCATTCAATGGCGTAGTTGTGAAATTGGTGGCGCAACCGTTTACTAACTCTCAGTTAGTAAACGGCTAAAAGTGTTGAGAATTTTTCACCTTTGCTTGCTTCTTCTCCATGTTTAAGTGCTTAAAAATTAACACTTCTATGAAATACTGGCTTTTGGCTCTGCTTTTAGACTTTGTTTGCACCCAAGCACACACCCAGACCTACACACTCGAGACGATTCCGAACCCCAAGAAAAACCCGAGTTCTCATTACGTCAGTAATCCTGATAACATTTTGTCTGCCACGGCAGTAGCTAAGATAGACTCAATGTTAGTAGCCCTTGAAGACTCCACTACGGCACAAGTGGCGGTGGTGTTTGTTAATTCTATCGGCGAACAAATTCCAAAAGATTTTGCTACGGCCCTCTTTAAAAAATGGGGCATTGGTTACGATAAAAAAGACAATGGACTACTCATGCTGTTTGTGAAAGACAAACGGCGCATGGAATTTGAGACAGGTTATGGGTTAGAAGGCATCTTACCAGATGCTATATGCAAGCGAATACAGACTGAAAAAATGGTGCCTTATGCCAAAATAGGCAGTTATGACAAAGCTGTGATTGAAGGCGTAAAGGCAGTTTCTGAAATCATCCTTAGCCCTAAATCAGTAGAAGAGGTCTATGATGAAACCAAACACACAGGAGCAGTAGCCCCTACCGACCCATTTTTGCATGAAGGCGAGTATGGCATATTGGCGATTATTTTCACTTTCTTTTTAGGCGTATTCAGAGGCATCCGGGCTATTTTTCATAGCTCAAACCCTATCAAAACTGAGGTAAACAAACAAATTGGCAAACGGAAAGGCCGTTTTTGGAGGGGTGCGCTTACGTATGGCTTTGTGCCTATTGGCGTGTGCGTAGTGCTTATTATTGTGCAAGACACGATCCATGCCGAACCTTGGCACGCTTTTATTGCCATGTATGCCTACTTGTGTTTTTTGTTGTGGGACAGCCGCAAACGCCGAGAAGTAGCTTTTGCCGAATTATACGAATCACTCTCAGAACCAGACCGTTATGTACGCCACCGAGAAATGATGAAAGTGGGATGGCTAAAAGCCATCCTGTTTCCGATACCCTTTGGTTGGCTCTATATCGAAGACAAAAAACGAATAGATTTTCTGCGAAACCACCCCCGCACTACGCAGCAGGGCTACGAACTCACTAAAATAGCCGATGATAAAAAGGCATTGTATTTGACTGATTATCAGAAAGAAGAAGAAAAACTAAAAACCGTAGAATACGACATTTGGCGTAATGAGATTCATAACGTGACCCAAGCCGTTGGATATGAGAATGTAGGCCAAAAAATGTATGAACGTTGTAATCACTGTCAGTCAAAAGCAATGAGCTTGGCTTCGAACGAAGTCATAAAAGCTGCTACAACCGAAGCCGAAGGTCAAGGGATCAACCATTATACGTGCAAAGCCTGTGGGCATCAGCGGCAAGCGGCATATACCATTGCTATGCTCACGCTGGCATCAAGCGTGGCTTCTACTTTTTCATCAAACAGTAGCTATTCAAGTTCGTCTTCTGACTCGTCAAGTAGCTCATCTGACAGTAGTTTTGGTGGCGGCGACTCTGGCGGCGGTGGCTCTGGAAGCGACTGGTAATTGGCTTTGTTTGCGTTAATAGACCACTATTTTTTTGCTAACTATTTTGTCTTTACCCACTAACCGAACAACATAGGTTCCTGATGTAAGCATCTGATTGATAGTTATTTGATGAGATAATGGCGTAATTTTTTGTTCACTAAGCAATCGTCCATTTACATCTACAATTTCGAGGCTTTCAAAATCGCTTGTTGTCCATTCTATCACCATTGCTTCGGTGCTTGGATTGGGGTATAATTTCACTTCCGGCTCACTCATCGGCGATGCACCAAGCACGATAGGCACTTGCCCCACTTTGCCCAAAAACTGTACAGAAGTAACCGACATGGGCGGTAATGTGATGTTTGTACTATTACCTACAATAAGGCTTTTGCTTTCAGCAAGAGCATTTTGAGTATGCGAAACAAAGGTTTCACTTGTTGGTAATGATTTTAGTGTCAAGATCTTAGCCTCTGAACCACTCAAAACAAAATTATCAAAAGTCAGCGTAGTGCTTTGGCTTAAACTCACCGAACGATTGACCAACACGACCGTCATAGAATCTTGGTTAGTATTGATACTCGGATACGCCGACACAAGCGACTCGTTTGAGGACTCTCCTTTGATAGAAGTACCTTTGTTGTAGCGACTAAATAAGTGTAGTGTTTCCCACATACCTGCCTTCCAAGACCACGGTGTAAAAATTTCGACTTTGTTTTTCATAAATTCCCCCATCGTTGAGGCATACCAAACCGCCGTTACGCTTGCATCGGTGCTTTCAATGCCCACTTCGGTAAGCCCTAAGGTTACGCCATTATTATTGCCCAAATAGCTTGTTAGCCAATCGTTTATGCGGCCAAATACGTACTCTTTGGTTTGGTTGTTGTCCCAGTTGCCACTCACTCGTTTTACGCCATTTGCCTCGGGGTAGTCGTAGTTTCTATCAAAGAAAACTCGGTGATACTGAACCAATTGTTCGGCTTGTTTGCTACTTGGATAAAAATGAATATCCAGCACATCTAATAGCCGAACGCCACTTGCTTTTTGCTCTTCGGCAATGCGTTTGATGAAAAACTCGAGCCACGAATAGTTTTTTCCATCGGCGGCAATAGCCTCATTGCTCCAGTTGAACCACTGCCATTCGTTGGCCGTTACAGGGCCTACCAGCTTGATATTGGGGTACTTAGCTCGGGCTTTCTTGGCTACTTCAATGTACTTTTGCATGAAACTCTCGGCGGCCAATTGCTTGGGCATCACATCGTCGTGCGTACCATTCCAAATCTCGGCCTCATTATCCATATTCCAGTATTGGATTTTGCTTTTGTTTAGGCCAAGTTTACCAAACCAGTAGTCCAGAATAGCCACGGTAGAGTCAGCCGTCCACTTTTCGAGGTATTGGTTTATATCGCCCTCTACTTTGGCTTTGGTGCCTGTGGCATTTAGCACACCACCACCAGCCAAATTCTGAGTAACGCCTTCCCACCATTTAGATTGGTTGTAGCCCCAATCGTTGAAATTGGCTTGGTTGGTTTTGGCCGCCATGCCCAACAACTGAAACGCCCACATTCCTTGGGCATTCGGGAAGTTCTTTTGGAGGGTTTGGGCTGTTTGGTCCCAGTCGTTGGTATAAACATTGTTGTACCAGTCGGGATGACTACTGAGTTTGCGCCGCCAATTGTATTTGGTGCAATTGTTTCCGCCACTTTCTCGAAAAAACGTTACACCTGCATCACGAATTCTGATAAAATCCTCTGCAGGCAAAGTCCAGTTAGGATTGGTGGACGAAAACGAATTGTTACGCCCATACAAGTAAGGCGAAATGGCTTTTTGGTCAGCTTTGGGGTCTATTTTTATGGTGACTTGCGCCGAAGCTGCTGTACAAACCAGCAAGAGACTGGCTAAGAAACTTTTCATTTGTTGGAACGTTGGTATCGAAATCAATTCATTACAAAGGTAGTAACTTGTTGAGATTGCCCGAACATTTTTCTAAACTGGTTGAATCGGCAACTTTACGGTAAATGTCGTTCCTTCTCCCGCTACACTTTCTACCTCAATAGTGCCACCATGCCCTTTTGTAATAATATCATACGCCAAACTCAGGCCCAAACCTGTGCCTTCGCCTGTAGGTTTGGTGGTGAAGAAGGGTTGGAAGATTTTGGATTTTGTGGCTTCTGACATTCCCGTGCCATTGTCTTTGATAGCAATAACTATTTGATTGTTAATATGTTGAACCGAAATAATAACGGTTGGTTGATATTGCGTTTGCGTTGGTAGAGACAGGGCATGCCCTGTCTCTACCATGTTATTCCGTTGATGAACCGCATAAAACGCATTGTTAATCAAATTCAGCAAAACCCGCCCCATATCTTGCGGCACAATGTTTATTAGTGGCAAATGCTCATCTGCAATTAGTTCATAATCACTATTAAAATCCTTGTATTTAGCCCTCATACCATGATAACTGAGTCGTAAATATTCATCGGCAAGTTTGTTGATGTCAGTCAATGCTCGCTCGCCTGTACTGGCTCGGGAGTGTTCGAGCATTCCTGAAACAATGCTGCTCGCTCGCTTGCCGTGGTGGTTTATTTTTTGTTGATTTTGAGCTAAATCGTTGGCTAAATCAATGATAAGTTCTTTGTCAATTTCAGGTTTTTCTGCCTCTTCTTTGAGTTCTTGGGCCAGTTCTACACTCATTTCTGAGAAGTTATTGACAAAATTCAAGGGATTTTGAATCTCGTGGGCAATACCTGCGGTGAGTTCACCAAGTGAGGCGAGTTTTTCTTTTTGAATGAGTTGATTTTGTGAAGCGACCAGTTCAGCGGTTCTTTCCTTTACTTGTTTTTCAAGCGTTTCGTTTTGGGCAGAAAGGATTTGTTGTTTTTCGGCGGAAAGTTCTTCAACTTCTGCTAATTTTCGTTGTAACAAACGATTTGTTAAAGCAAAATCATACCCTAAGTAAATAGCAACAGCAAGAGGAATGCCAGTTTGTGAAATGGCAAACAAGTAACCAATTATATTTAGATATAGACCATTAACCCATCCCCAGTTATAAACACCAAAAGCCATCAAAATACTAACCAAACCTAATAATAGTAGCCCTGCGAAAAATACATCAATTTTCTGCTCGAATAAGCGATAAATTGCGGTAAGCAAAAATAAACTTGAAATGACTCCTACACTCAAATCCAAATTTTTAAGCCAGTATAATCCATCAACCTGATTCATATTCTGCCAATACATTGAGAAGGTATTAATCATCAAGGCAAACAAGCAATAGATTGAGAAATATAGATTTGCTTTTTGTTTTGGATAGTATAAATAAAAAGCAAAATACAGAATACACAAAATGATGTTAAGTCCAATTGAGAAACTATTCCATACGTTATTAAAGTTGGATAATTTGCCGTAGCTGTCCATCGCTTTTTCTGTTGAAATCAAAACGATTGATAAGATTTTATTTTGAGAGCCGAAATGGTTAGCATATAAAACATTAGGCTGAAGCGCATAACGAATGGCTAAAACTTGTAAAGAATCTTTTTGAAGAGGAAACGACACAGGTTTTTCGAGCGGATTGAATGCTTTTATTTCACGTGAGTTTGTACTTAAATTACCGAATTGATGAATCAGCTTTCCATTTAGATATATTTCAGATGCACCTGATTGCTGAATCATCAAAACCATTTGCTGATTGATAGCGCTATCTACTGAAAGGCGAAGGCGAAACCATCCGATTTGGCCGTTTTTCGGAATCTGTGGTAAGTCATAAATATCCTTCGTCGGGTCAATACTCTCCCAAGCCGAATCATCAAAGTCCGCTTTTGCCCAATCAGGATTATCGCCAGCGTGCCATTTCCAGTTTTTGTCGAGTAGGATTCCTTGTGTTGGTAGGGAATCAATGCGAAATATAGTTTGCTTTTGGGCATGGATATTAAAAGAGCAAAATAGCAGAAGTATCGGTAAGTATTTCATAATCAATTAGGTATGGCTAATTAGCAATAGCTTATGCCGCTGGCACAGGTAAATATGGCAATTTATTTTCTATTAACAGCTTGGCGAAACGTCGCACCATTATTAAGTAGCTATCCGTTATTTGAAAGGACTAAATAGCCAATTGTCAAACACTTCAATTCTATTTTCTCAGGTGAGATACTATCAACTAATTTTGATACTTATCACCATCTATAAACAAATAAAAAAAGGCTGTCCAAAATTGGGACAGCCTTTTTGGGTTTTAATTTGTGCTATCAATCTACCACGCCTAATTTGACAGTATTAGTACGCAACCCTTGGTGCGCAGGCATACTTAAGGTACTTACAAAAACATCTCCACTTTGTAAATGACCTTTTTCGATAAGCAGCCGAGCCATTCCTTTTACAATTTCTTCTATGTTTTCGTGGCTACTGTCGTAGTAGAATACTTTTACGCCCCACAGCAAACCCATTTGTGTAGTGAGCTTACGGTTAGAAGAAAACACAAAAACATCGCCTTTGGGGCGGTGTGCCGATAAGCGAAACGCCGTATAGCCCGAATTGGTAATGCACAAAATGGCTTTTGCTTGCGTATCACGAGCCAAACGGCAAGCGGCGGCTATTACCCTGTCGTTGAGGATAGTAGCTGACTTTTCTTCTCCTTCGAGCATGTGATTTTTGAAATAAATCGCTGCTTCGTCGCCTTTCACAATCTTAACCTTGTTTTGCTGCTGCTCTACCATTTCAATGATATGCGTCATGGTGCCAACGGCTTTTTCGGGATATTTACCTGCAGCAGACTCAGCCGACAGCATGGTGGCCGATGCGCCATCTAACACGGCATTTGCCACATCTGATGTTTCGGCACGGGTTGGTACGGGGTTGTCTTTCATAGACTCTAACATCTGCGTAGCCACTATAACAGGCTTGGCAGCTTTGATGCACTTTTGCACCATCATTTTTTGGAGCTGTGGTACAATGGCACCGTCTAACTCTACACCCAAATCACCTCGTGCTACCATAATGCTGTCGGTAGCATCAATAATGGCATCAATATTGGCAATGGCTTCGGGTTTTTCAATTTTGGCAACTACTTTGGCATGTTTGCCGGTTGCTCGTATTTTGTCTTTTACTTCTTCTACATCTTTGGCGGTTCTTACAAACGAGAGGGCTACCCAGTCCACGTCGTTGGCAAGTCCAAAATAAAGGTCCTCTTCGTCTTTCTCAGTCAGCGCAGGTAACGACACCTTGGTACCTGGTAGATTGATGCCTTTTTTCGATTTCAAGATCCCCCCATAAACTACTTCGGTCAATACTTCTTTTTTGTCGTAATCAATGGCGGTTACTTTTACTTCTAAGTTGCCATCGTCCATCAAAATACGTTCGCCTACCTTCACATCAAGATACATTGAAGTGTAGGTAGTGCCTACTTTCTCGGCAGTTCCTAATAGGTTTTCGTCCATTGCAAAAATGAACGGGTTACCAGCCACAAGCTCAACACCATTGTTTTCAACCAATTGGGTGCGAATTTTGGGGCCTTGCAAATCTTGTAAAATAGTAAGGTTCAGACCATACTCATCATTGATTTCTCTGATAAACCCGATGACTTTTTGGTGGTCGAGGTGGCTACCATGTGAAAAGTTGAGGCGAAAAATATTAACCCCAGCGTGAGCCAGCTTAAGAAGCATCTCTTTGGTATTGCTGGCTGGGCCTACGGTAGCTACGATTTTGGTTTTCTTCTGGAATGACATTATTTGTAAAACGTTATCGGTTATTGGTTAGTAGTTATCTGTTTTTAGTAGTTTAGAAACTGTTTAAGTTGTAGTAACTTTATCTGAATCTAAAAATATTTTAACGAATAAGTAGTAACAAATAACGGTAAAGTATTTGGTTATTTGAGCGGCAAGTTACCGAAAATTCTGTTTTGATGAGGAATTATTTACGATTCATCTGTTAATTTACATTTTTATAACAATAGGTATTTTCATCATAAATACTTCACGGTCAATGCTTCCACCCTTAATGTTATCTACATTATGAGAATCCTATTCACTTTATTCTCTATTTGCTGGGTTTCAATAACCCAAGTGGCGTGGGGACAAACAGCCAAAATCAGTAAAGTGAAGTTTTTTGGTGATGATACTTTGCTCAAGGCTACATTAGTAACTAACATGAGCAAACTCATCAAAGAAAAAATGAAAGGGAACTATCAGCCCGCTACTTTTAGTTGTCAATTGCCAGAGGGAACCCTCATTAAGGAACAAATCCGGATTGAAGCACGGGGTCATTTCCGACGAGATTATTGCTATTTACCTCCCCTCAAACTCAATTTTCGTACGGCTTCGTCACCTCGGCTGTCGCCACTTAGTTCTCTCAAATTGGTATGTGCTTGCCGAGCCGCCGACCAGTTTGACCAGTACTTACTCAAAGAATATCTTGTTTACAAAATCTACAATTTGCTCACTAAAAAGAGTTTTAAAGTACGGTTAATCCAAGTGAATTTTGAAGATAGCCTTGGCAAAAAGAAGCCTTTTTCACAGCACGCTTTCTTGGTAGAAAACGAAAAAGATTTGGCTAAAAGAAGTAAAAGCATTGTGTGGACAAAAGGGAAAGTTTATACAGAAGCAACAAATCGTAAGCAAATGACACTGGTTGCTTTGTTTGAATACATGATTGGCAACACCGATTGGTCAGTGCCAACGCCCCACAACATGAAATTTATCCAGCCCAAAAAAGATTCTACGTCAAAACCTTTTGTAATACCCTACGATTTTGATTATTCGGGTTTGGTCAATGCGATGTATGCCGTGCCAGACAAGAATTTAGGAACAGAAAGTGTGCGTCAGCGGGTGTATAGGGGCTTTCCACGTACCATTGCAGAACTTACTGCCGCCCTGCAAGTTTTTAAGAAACAAAAAGAGTCAATCTATGCGCTAATCAATCACTTTGACTTGCTATTGCCAAAAAACCAGAGAGAAATGATTGCCTACCTTGACGAATTTTATGAGTTGATTGAGAACCCTGCAGAGGTGAAGTCTATCTTTATTGATAACGCACGGAAGCAATAAATTACATCGGTAATTTCACCACAAATGTACTTCCTTCTCCTTCCACACTCTCCACTTCAATAGTCCCCCCATGCCCTTTGGTTACAATATCATACGCCAGTGAAAGCCCTAAACCCGTGCCTTGGCCCGTGGGTTTGGTGGTGAAAAAGGGTTGGAAGATTTTGGCTTTTATTTCATCAGTCATACCGATGCCGTTGTCGGCTACTATTATAACAACTTGATTATTAACCATTTTCGTAGAAACCATTACCTTTGGCACATAATGTCCCCCATGCTCCAAGCCCTTTGCCCTCTGCCCCACAGCCCAAAAAGCATTGTTTATCAAATTCAATAACACCCGCCCTATATCCTGTGGAATGACTTCGATTTTTGGTAGGTTTGCGTCAAAATTTGTCTGATAATCGCTATTGAAGTTACTATCTTTCGCTCTAATGCCGTGATACGAAAGCCGTAAATATTCATCCGCCAACTTGTTAATATCTGTCAATGCTCGTTCGCCTGTGCTGGCTTTGGAATGCTCTAACATGCCTGATACAATGCTACTCGCTCGCTTGCCGTGGTGGTTGATTTTTGATTGGTTTTTGCTTAAATCTTCCGCTAAGTCTTCAATTAATTCCCAATCTTTTTCTGGCTTCTTAACTTCATCTTTTAACTCTTGGGCGAGTTCTACACTCATTTCTGAGAAATTATTGACAAAATTCAAAGGGTTTTGTATCTCGTGGGCAATACCCGCCGTGAGTTCGCCCAAAGAGGCGAGTTTTTCGGATTGAATGAGTTGGGCTTGGGTGGATTTGAGGGTTTCGAGCGAAGCTTGCAACTGCTGCCGCTGGTCGTTGATTTCGTCCCGTTGGCGTTGGAGTAGCGTGTTGGCTTTCTGTTTTTGTCGGTTGTTTCTCAACAGAATCAGAGCGAGTAGCGCAATGCCCCCCACAACCCCAAACAGAACATAATACCTGATTTTGGTTTGATAGGCCGTCTCGGCGGCGGCTATTTCGGCGGCTCGTTGTTTTTCTTCAAAATCCAGCGACAGCAGTTGCTTGACCTTCGCTTGGCTGAACAGGGTGTCTTTGGCGGCCATCGCAATCTCGTAGTAAGCCAGGGCTTGGCTATCGTTTTTGCCTTTGTAAAGCGCCGTTAGTAATTGGCTGCTTTTAAGAATACCACTGATGTACGGGGCTTTTTGGCCGTATTGCAAGGCCCGTTGGGCGGCTACGATGGTAGAGTCTCGTTGCCCCGTCTGCTCATAGAGTTTTGCCAGCCGATAGTAGGCTTCGTACAGTATTACATAGTTATCGTCGGGGAGCGAAGCGGCAATGCTTTGGTAGTAAAAGGCCTTGGCCTGGGGGATGTTGTGTTGCGCAAAAGCTACATCGCCCATATCGTAGAGCGTCGTGTTGTACACTCCTTTGTTGTGTGCCAGTGCCAGGGGTGCTGCCTGCTTGAAGTACGCCGCAGCGGAATCCAATTGGTTAAGATTCAGATAACATTCGCCGATGTTTATGAGATAGACCGGTTTTGACCTTGCCAAGGGCTTGGGTAGTTTTTGGTAGATGGCGTAACATTCCTGCATGAGCGTCAGGGCTTTTTGCCATTGTCCCTGCACCATGTAGGTATCGGCTATATTGTTTAAAGTGACAGCTACTCTTGCTTGGTCATTGAGTTTGAGGGAGATTTCTTTGGCTTGTCCGTACAGTTTTAGGCTTTTGGCATAATCGCCTAACTGATTAAAACCCAATGCCATGACATTCAATGCCCGTGCTTCGCCCAATGGATAGCGGAGGCTGCGGGCAAGGTCGTAGGCTTGCTGCCCCAGCAGGCAGGTGGTATCGGGTTTGGTGAGGTGATACTGAAATGCTAAGCTTTGAAGTACCTTCACCCGATTGGTGTCTTGCGGTAAGGTTTTGAGCAGGGTGAAGAGGCTATCTCGTTCGGTACGGGTTTGGGCAAAGCCAAACGTGCTAATGAGGGCGAGAAGGAGGCTGAGGGGTAGGGTTTTCACAGAAAAATGAGGTTTTAGAAAATAAAAGTTAAGGGGATTTTTGAGTTTGTTCTTGAATTACTTTAACTCTTAAACTGAGTCTTTCAAAAAATACCCTACTGCATAAATTGGAACAATGCTAATGTCTTGGAAAGTGTCGAAGTTTTCCAAAGACACCCTTATCCCTTTGGTATTTTTTTCTTTCATAAATAGCAACAGACTTTGCATACTTCCTTTTTGAGAAGCCTTCACTTCTACGGGCACAACCTGCCCGTCTTTTTGAATCAAATAATCAACTTCGGCATTGCTCGAAGGTATTTCTCG
>JBGAVQ010000416.1:0-3286 GCA_044228045.1 Spirosomataceae bacterium | reverse complement strand
GCCGTGGCTTTTGCCAATGTACAACTGTTTCAGCAGGGTGCTAATACACCCTTTCGGGGTATTGTGGCTGACGAAAACGGCAATTTTACTTTTGAACGCTTACCTTCTGGAAGCTACGAGGTTGCCTTTTCAGAAATTGGGCATCAAACGTTGCGGCTGTTCAACATAATGGTTTCTGAGCAAAGCCCCAAGACAGAACTCGGTGCAGTGGCATTACGGAGTAGTAGTAATCAATTAGCCGAAGTGCAGGTTACTTCCAGTATAGGGGTTACGCAGATTTCGCCTGGCAAAACAGTCTATCAAATAAGTGATTTGCCAGTGGCAGCGGGTGCTTCGGCAGGTGATATCCTTAAACTGATGCCTTCGGTGGCCATGGGAGGTCCTCCGGGTATTCCTCGTGATGTGCGCTATCGTGGACTCAGCAATGCTTATACAATGGTGTTGGTAGATGGAAAAAACACAGGACTGCAAGGCAACAACCGTGAGATGATTGTGAATCAAATACCAGCGTCGGCAATTGAGCGTATCGAAATTATCTCTAACCCTGGTCCCCAATATGATGCAGATGGCGTAAATGGGGTAGTCAATATCATTCTGAAAAAAGACCGTAAGTTTGGCACGCATGGTACGGCGGGTCTATTTTATGATAATCGCAATGGTTACAATGCTTCGTTGGGGCTGTCTCATAAGGTACAAAAAGCCGACTTTTATGTAAATTTTGATCGAAATCAGGTTAATTATAAAGAGGGTAACTTATTAACAGAGACTAATTTACAAACCAAACTCAAAAACGGAGTTTTGGATGGGTATAGTGATATTTTTGCTACCGAATTTCGAGATTTGACCTCACAGAATTTTAAAGCGGGAGCTAAATTTTACCCGACACAACGCAGCGTACTGTCGGTTGAGTATCTTAATGGTTTTCAGAACGAACACCGTATCAAGATTACCGATACCAAGAATTTAGACAAAACACAGAAGTTCAAAGATCGTACTGTTCGCACAGAAGACCGCCACGAAAACTTGAGCTATAACCAATGGGCAGCAGAATTTAGACAATCGTTTAAAAATGGGTCAACACTTTCTATTTCAGGAAATTACGTGCAAACTGCCCAGCCTAAGCCTCGCATCCAAAGTGACCAAAAAACCTCAGAAGCAGGCATAGCCTTAGACAACAAGCCTGCTATTCAGAATGTAGGTGAAAATGCCCTTGATCACAATTTATTTGCCCAAGCAGATTACTTTCTGCCTATCTCCAAAACTTATGCAATGCGTGCAGGGTATAAATTTTCAAATCGAAATCGAGAGTCGTCGCAGCTAACAGAAAAATATGACTATACCAAACAGGTATTTGTGCCGTCGGTAAGTGGTACTGATAATTTTGAATATGATGAGGATATTCACGCCATTTATATAAGCAATGACTTTACATTTAATAAGTTACGAGCAGAAATTGGGTTCAGAAATGAGTACGTACAATATACATCGGCGTCGTTGATAAAAGCCACCAGTAGCGATGGCAAATACAATATGCCTCTACCAACGGTCAATATTTATTATAATTTAGACACTACCCAATATTTTAAATTTAGTATTGGACGGCGAATTCGTCGTCCTGATATGAAACAGTTGAATCCTTTCATTGACGACTCAGACCCTACCAAAATCAAAGCAGGTAATCCTGATTTGAAGCCCGAAAAAGCATGGGCTTATGAGGTAGGTTATATGAAAAACTTTAAACGTTGGAGTATTGGGACAAATTTGTTCCGCCGAGATTTGGACAATGTGATTCAGAAACTCACCACCGACGTAAGTGCAGGTGTAGTGCTGGAAAAACAAGAAAATTTTGGTGCTGCTTATGTGCAAGGAGTTGAGTTTATTGCGGCTTTCCAGTTAGTAAAATGGTGGAACATCAACGCTAACTACTCACGCTATAACTCTAAACTTAAAGATGAGCGTACGGGTGGTGGTGCTTTGCAGGATCAATTTGATTGGTCAGCTAAAATTATTTCTGATTTTAACTTCAACCGTATAGGCTTGCTAATTCAAACAGCTTACAACGCCGTTGGGCCGAAAATTTCCACACAAAAAACTGAGAATACAATTGCCTATTGGGACATGGCAATAGGCAAACGCTTATTACGCAATAGTTATTTGAACTTACGAGTAGCAGATGTGTTTGCAACTAACCAAAAAACAACCCTCGAAACAACAACTGCCCAAGTAAGCAACAAACTGCAAGATACACCAGGACGATTGGTAAGTGTTGGGTTCACATATAATTTTTAAGGAAATGACTTTCAAAAAAGCACTTGGCAAAATACACCTGTGGTTTGGGTTGGCTTCGGGTATTGTGATTGTAATAGTAAGCCTTACAGGTTGTTTGTATGTGTTTGAGGAGGAAATTCGCAACTTCACTCAGCATGAGTACCGTTTTGTAGCGCAGTCGAAAGCCAATAAGGTTTCGTTGGCGGTACTCGCCCAAACTATTCAAAAAGAATTTCCTAATAAACAAATTGAACAGCTTCGCTTGTTTTCTGACCCTACTCGTAGTGCCATTGCCAAATTGGTAGATACCAAAACAATTGGAAAAGATGGGTTAGGCAAAAAAGAAAAAGAAGAGCATGAACCACTCAAAGTAGCGTATGCGCTCAATCCATATACAGGAGCTTTGATAAGCAAGCAAGATTTAGAACATGATACCATGCACTATGTCGAGAAAATCCACAAATCGTTGCTGTTGGGTGAGGCTGGCAAATGGATTATCAAAGCTAATGTGTTGATTTTCTTAGCAATGCTACTCACAGGGCTGTACTTGTGGTTTCCGAGCAAGAAAAACCAACGTAAACATGCCTTTAAACCCAAACTGAAAGGGAAGTTTCAGGTTATCAATTATAGTATTCATAATGTTCTGGGATTTTACTTCTTGCTGCCGTTGTTGTTGATTTCTCTCACAGGAATATGGTGGGCTGTAAAACCTGTCCAGAAAATCACCTACGCTGCTTTGGGTGAAACCATGAAAGAAAAAAAGAAACCCCTTTCGACTTACCAAGCAGGAGCCGTATTCAGCCCCCAACAAGCATTTGCAACCGTAGCAACTGCTTATCCGGGCTGGCAAGAAGCACATATCAATTTTGCAAAAAATGCCAAAGAATGTGTGCGTGTTAACCTTAAATATCCGTACCAGTTCTACAAAAAAAGCAATGAATTTGAGTTTGATCAATATTCTGGAAAAATACTATACACAGAACTATACGCTAATTATAGTGTAGCCGACAAAATCAAA
>JBGAVQ010000415.1:0-3306 GCA_044228045.1 Spirosomataceae bacterium | reverse complement strand
ATATTTTCTTGGCGTTTCCAAACACGTATTTCTCGAACCTAAAAGCCAAAGGCGAAATGCCAACCATGCCCGAAATCACCAAAGAGGTGAAAATTATGTTGGGTCTTGAACCAGATACTCCCCTCCCTGCTGGGGAGGGGCCAGGGGGTGGGGTCGAAATTGGCAAGTTTGGTGCAAAAGACATCACGGATTTGTCTTGGAAAAACCTCATGGATGCGTACTCGTGTACAGAATGTGGGCGGTGTACGTCGGCGTGTCCAGCCAACCTGACGGGCAAGCAGCTGTCGCCCCGCAAGATTATGATGGACACCCGTGACCGCCTCGAAGACGTAGGCCGCAATATGCTTGCCAACAACGGTAAGCTTGTGGACGATGGCAAGAGTCTGCTCGGCGACCATATTACGGAGGAAGAATTATTGGCTTGTACAACTTGCAATGCGTGCGTGCAAGAATGCCCGGTGATGATAAACCCATTGGAGATTATTTTGCAGTTGCGTCGTTACAAAATCATGGACGAAGCCCAAGCCCCTGGCTCATGGAATATGATGTTTCAGAACCTTGAAAATAACCAAGCCCCGTGGAAGTTTTCGCCAAACGACCGCTTCAATTGGGCTGAGCAAGTGAACGAATAACTATTAAGTAAATAGTCTTGAGTATTTAGTAAGTTATAATATTGAAAATCAACTCGTTAAAGTCTTCCCTACTGGGTCGGGCCGCCGAAGCGGAAGATTTAGATGGGGTTATATACGACCATGCTAACCATCGAAAAAATTCAGTTGAGTGAGAACCAACTTACCCTACTACATCAGGACGAAGTGGTAGAAATAGAGGCTTCGTGGGACGAATTTCTTGATTTCAAGGAAGAAACCGACTATCCAATCATTTACCAAAACGGAAAAATTATTGTCATGGGAAAAGCGAAATATGTTCACGAATGGCTGGTTATGAACGTGGCTCGCCTACTTAGTGCTATTTTTTGGGGAAAAGGGTTTGATATGCTGGGAAGTAACATTGGCATTTCTATTGCTGGCAAAAAGGGCTACTATAATCCTGATGTTACGGTGGTGAAAGGTCGCCCCATGTTTGTAGAAGGAGACCAAACCCTCATCAGCAACCCTTATTTGCTTGTTGAGGTGATTTCGGCCTCTACCGCAATGGTTGATTTTTCTACCAAATCGCCCCAGTATCGCAAGTTAGAAAGCCTACATTATTTGGTATTTGTCAATCCATTCAAGCAGGCTGTTCACGTGCTTACGCCTACCGAAGACCGCCAAGTATGGCAGGAACGAATTTATGACCAACCTACTGATCAAGTGATGATAGACGGATTTTCGATTACTGTAAACGATATTTTTGAGAATATGCCGATTTTAGATGAAAAAGGGGATGTTCTTTGAGTTAGCCGCCGCTGTAAAAGAACGAATGGAGCGTTGGAAAGAATGGCGTAGGCCTAATCCGAAGTCGTTTTTTGCGTACCAAAACTTGCCTGATTCGAAGCGACTTCGATATGAATTGATGACGTGGGACAATTGCCAAATAATGCTCCAACTGTTTGAAAATGACCCCAATCCCTTTGTGGAAAAGTCGCTAAAATCAAGGCCAGAGTTTGACAATTACTTAGTAGATGTGTTAGATTATCGGTATTATTCGCCCAAACATGGTTCGTGTGACTGGTTTTTGTCTTTGGCTGATGGTACCTATGTTGGCGTATTGCACCTTTATGACCTCAATAAAGAAATTTTTGACGGAAAACACCCCGCTCCCTTCATGGGTTACGCCATTACGGAGGCGCATCGAGGTAAAGGCTTTGCCGAAGAAGCCGCAAGGCATTTAATAAAGTATATACCCTTGATTTTCAGGCGATATGAAGTAGAAGCCGAACCCAAAAAAGAGAATAAAGCATCTCGAGAGTTACTCAAAAAGTTAGGCTTTGCTGAGCAACAAGATAGACGAGAAGGTGATACTTCGGTGTGGTACAAAAAACTAATAGACGGAGACATTCCCGAAGCAAAGTGGGAGGAGGATTGAAATACCGTAAACCGAATTAGTAGGTATTTTCTCGTGATGGTAAAGTGTTGAAAATCAAAGCAAAAGAGTTGATAAAATCATAAGATTATGAATAAAGTTACTACCATGGCAGAAATGGCTGCAGCAGGCGAAAGCCCCGAAGTATTGTTTTGGGTTGGTTGTGCCGGCTCATTTGACGACCGTTACAAGCGAGTTACCGTAGCATTTGTAAAAATACTAAATGCTGTTGGTATCAAATTCGCTGTGTTGGGTACAGAAGAAGGCTGTACTGGTGACCCCGCACGTAGGGCAGGCAATGAGTTTTTGTTTCAGATGCAGGCAATGGCCAATATTCAGGTGTTGGACATGTACGAAGTCAAGAAAATAGTGACGGCGTGCCCACATTGTTTCAACACCCTCAAAAACGAATACCCAGCATTGGGTGGCAACTATGAGGTGATTCATCACTCAACTTTCTTGCAAGAATTGCTCAACGACGGACGGCTCAAAGTACAGGGTGGTGGGTTTAAGGGTAAGAAAATCACTTTTCACGATTCTTGTTATTTGGGCAGGGCCAACGACATTTATGAAGCCCCTCGGCACGTGATTGAAGCCCTTGATGCTGACTTAGTTGAGATGAAGCGTAGCCGCAAAAACGGCCTTTGCTGTGGTGCAGGGGGCGGACAAATGTTTAAAGAACCCGAAAAAGGCAAAAAAGACATCAATATTGAACGCATAGAAGACGCTCTCTCAACAGGAGCTAACACCGTTGCCGTTGCCTGTCCGTTCTGCATGGTCATGATGACCGACGGGGTCAAAAACAAAGAAAAAGAAGACTCCGTTAAGGTTTTTGACTTGGCAGAGTTGGTAGCGCAAACAATGTAGTATTGGGTCGGTAATGAATACCAACACGTTAATTTTCGAAATAAAAGTTCTTGTTTTTTGGTGAATTCTTGATTTTGAAACTCAACAAATAGCCCGTTAAATCTGCCAAATCTTGCTCTTTAAGGCCCAGCGAAATGGGGTCTGGCATGAGTGAGTTTGGCATTTTTTCTCGAGACTTGATTTTGTCAGCTTTCACGGCGTGCGACTTTCCAGCAGCGTCTTTGATTACTACCGTTTTGTCATCAGATACGATGAAGCCAAAGAATGATTCATCTTTTGTGGTAGTAATGGTATAAACTTCGTAGCCAAACACCATACTTGCCGAAGGGTTTACGATGGCATCTATAAGGCTTAATTTATCGAATTTTTCGTGGATATTAGTGAGGTTGGGGCCAATTTCTGCCCCCTTTTCAC
>JBGAVQ010000414.1:0-3308 GCA_044228045.1 Spirosomataceae bacterium | reverse complement strand
GGTTGCAGGCTGAACTGTTTGCTTCTGAACCCATGCTCTCAAATCCTACTAATCTCGATGTGGATGACCGTGGGCGCATTTGGGTGCTCGAGGCCTATAATTATCGGCCTGGCATTACGGGCAAAGCCACCCATAAAGAAGGCGACCGCATTTTGATTTTGGAAGATACCAACCACGATGGCAAAGCCGACAAAGAAACGGTGTTTTATCAAGGCTCCGAAATAAACGCTCCGCTGGGTATTTGGGTCATGGGCAACAAAGTGCTGGTGAGTCAAAGCCCTTACGTTTGGCTGTTTACTGACGAAAACGGTGATGATAAAGCAGACAAGAAAGAAGTTGTGTTTCAGGGCATTAACGGCGAACAGCACGACCATGGTATGCATGCTTTCATCTTTGGACCAGACGGCAAATTTTATTTCAACTTTGGCAATGAAGGTGGACAACTGCGAGACAAATACGGCAAAGTGCTGATTGACCAAGATGGTGACAGTATTTCGACCAAGAAAAAATATAAGCAAGGTTTGGCTTTCCGCTGCAACACCGATTTTACGGGTTTTGAAGTGCTGGGGCAAAATTTTCGCAACAATTTTGAAGTAGCAGTGGACAGCTACGGCACCATGTGGCAGTCGGACAACGACGACGATGGCAACAAAGGTGTGCGTATCAACTACGTAATGGAACATGGCAACTACGGCTACACCGACGAGATGACAGGTGCAGGTTGGCAAGCAAACCGCACTAATATAGAAGAAGAGATACCCAGGCGACACTGGCACCTCAACGACCCAGGCGTAGTGCCTAACCTACTGCAAACGGGCGCAGGCTCGCCCACAGGAATATGTGTTTATGAAGGCTCGCTGTTGCCTTCGCCTTTCCATAACCAAGTTATTCACTGCGATGCTGGCCCCAATGTAGTGCGAGCTTACCCAACTACCAAAGATGGAGCAGGCTATAAAGCCGAAATAATGAATGTGCTACACGGCGCACGTGACCAATGGTTTCGCCCGTCAGATGTATGTGTGGCACCAGATGGCTCACTATTTGTTACTGATTGGTACGACCCAGGCGTAGGCGGTCACCAAGCGGGTGATTTGAACCGAGGGCGTGTGTTTAGAGTTGCTCCGCCCAATGTGGCCTACATGGTCAAAAAATATGATTATACTACCCCCGAAGGCGCAGTTTTGGCCTTGCAAAACCCCAACCTTTCTGTACGTTACAAGGCATGGACTGCTTTAATGTCAATGGACGACAAGGCCGTTCCTGCCCTCGAAAACCTATGGCATTATGGCGAAAACGACCGCATGAGAGCCAGGGCTTTGTGGATTTTAGCAAAAATGAATGGGGCTAAATATATAGCGATGGGGTTAAAAGAAGTTAACCCTGATTTGCGAATTATGGCATTGAGGGCTGCCAAGGAACTTAATATCAACTTGATATCATCTATCAAACAATTAGTGAATGACCCCGACCCTCAAGTGCGCCGTGAGTGTGCGCTTGCGCTACACCACAATACCTCGCCCGAAGCCCCCGAATTGTGGGCAAAACTTGCAGCTCAACACAATGGGAAAGACCGTTGGTACTTGGAAGCCCTCGGCATTGGTGCTGATCGTCAGTGGGATGCGTTTTTTACGGCGTGGACTAAATTAGTCAAAAACCCAACCGAAGGCTTGGCCAACAGAGATATTGTGTGGCGAGCTCGTACCGAAGTAGCCGTGCCGTTTTTGGCATCGCTGGCAACAGAATCAAGTGTAGATTTGAGCCAAAGGCTTCGTTATTTCAGGGCCTTTGATTTCAATGCCGGCAAGGTCAAATCAGAAGCCTTACTTGCCATGCTCAAAGGTAATGACCCTAAACAAGCCGAAATTAACAAGTTGGCATTGAGACACTTAGATGCTGATTTTGTGAAAGCTAATGCCGAAGCTAAACAAGCTTTAACTGTGTTGCTTGCTTCGTTACCCGACAACAGAGAATACCTTGATTTGTCAGGAAAATACCAATTGGTAGAGCAGAACGCTCGTTTGTTCAAATATGCCACTACTACCGACAGATGGAACGAAGCCCGTGATGCAGCTAACGTTTTGCTCAAACAAGACGGTGCCCCTCTGCTGTGGGCTGCTATTAACGGCAAAGACGAAGCCATAGCTCAAAAAACCGTTGGTGTACTCAGAAATATTGGAAGCAAGCCTTCCTTAGAAATACTCGAAAAAGTAGCCTTAGACAAAAAACGCTCACAGGTACTTCGGGCAGAAGCAACTCGCTCGCTCGGTGGTAGTAGCAATGGCGAAGATAGAGTATTAGTGCTACTCAAAGAAGGCAAAATTGCTAAAGAATACATTCCTGCAGCCGTTGAAGGCGTGAGCAAAGCATGGAGGCGTAATGTGCGAACAGAAGCAGCCTCTTATTTGGGACAAACACAAGCAGCTTCAAGCAAAAAAATGCCTCCTTTGGCAGAGTTGGTAGCTATGAACGGCAATCCTAAAAATGGAATTCAACTCTTTCAACAAAACTGCGGTATTTGCCACCAAGTCAATGGCGAAGGCATGGATTTTGGACCAAAACTCTCAGAAATAGGCTCAAAACTACCCAAAGAAGGACAATATTTAGCGATACTGCATCCCGACGCAGGCATTAGCTTTGGCTACGAAGGCTGGGAGGTTTCGCTCAAAGATGGCTCATCGTTAGTGGGCATTATTGCCTCCAAAACCGAGACGGACATCTTGATGAAATTCCCGGGAGGTACATCACAAAACATCAAAACCAGAGATGTAAAAGGCATGAAACAATTAGCAAACTCAATGATGCCTACTGGCCTACACGAAAGCATGAACACCCAAGAGCTTGCTGATTTGGTAGAATACTTGATGACATTGAAGAAGAAATAGAATATCCCGCTTGTTAAGCATTAAATGGATTCGTAAGCGTAGGCTGGATATGCCTACGCCACTTTTAAAAGCCGTTGCCCTCCGCAGCGGCTTTTTTGATACCGTTTGCTAAGAAACGATTTTTTTCATTGGATTTAACTTTTACTCTCTTTAACTTTCTGAAATACAATCTGTTAATCCCCCGTAATTTATGCAAACTTCTCCGTCATTCAAACCCTTAGAAAACATTGCCCTTGCTATTTCGGGTGGGGGCTTTCGAGCCGCTGCCTTTGGGCTTGGCTGTTTATCGTATCTCCACAAGATTGGCTATCTCCGCCACGTCACATTTGTTTCCTCTGCTTCGGGTGGTACTTTGCCAGCAATGCTGTACAGCCAGTATAATTATCAAGGCAAAACCTTTGAAGAATGTTACCAACATCTTGTGAC
>JBGAVQ010000413.1:0-3323 GCA_044228045.1 Spirosomataceae bacterium | reverse complement strand
TCTGCTTGTCGGCCAGTCCGTTGGTTTGTTGCCCACCAATTTTAACATCGCCATTGCTGGGGGTATCTAACAAACCAATAATGTTTAGTAAAGTACTCTTGCCACAGCCAGATGGCCCCATGATGGACAAGAATTCTCCTTTTTCGATGGTCAAGTTAATATTATTCAGTGCGAGGGTTTCAATCGTGCTGGTTCGATAAACTTTCTCGATGTTTTTGAGTTGTATCATTTTATTTAGTTACCCATGGTTTGGGCGATTTTTTGGTTGTTTTCAAAATCAAAAAGTGTCAGTTGGCGGAGTTTGTAATAAGCCCCCCAATAGTCTCGCAATGCAAAAATATTATCTCGTTTGGCTTGGTCTTTTTCCTGAAAGGCTATACTCAAATCGGTAATACTTAGGTTTCCTAATACGTAACGTTCTTGGGCTATTTGGTACTTTTCGGAGGCAATACTATCAGCTTGGGTAGTTAGCAACAGTTGTTCTTTTAACATCTCTAATAGCGTAACTTGCGTAAAAATCTCTTGTTGAAATATTATTTTATCTTGCTCAACAGTATATTCCGTCAATTTTTTGTTGGCTTCTGCTGTTTTGAGTCTTGATTTTGACCGCCCCCAATCTAAAATAGGAATGTCAAAACGAAGCTCAATAGATTGTTGATTTTGAGGGCTTTTATACAGGTCTGGTATAGCAAGGCCTCTGTTTGAAAACCCATAGGTTGCAAATAAAGTAGCGTTGAGGCTATTGTCGCCACGGGCCTTGTCAACGTCTCGGTTTGCTTCTTGCATACGCCTCTTAAAAGCGATGGCATCGGCTCTATTTTCAAACGCTTGCTGCAATGCTATTTCTGAGGATATTTGCACTTTGCTAAGTTCACTTGGAGTAGTCAATTCAATTTTTTGCACATTTTGCAAGCCAGTGTAGCTTTTTAAATTGAGTGTGGCAATCTCTAAGTCTCGCTTGGCTGTGCCAACAGCCTTACGTGCTTTGAGTTGTTCTAATTGGAGTTGCAAAATTTCATTGCGTGTGTTTTTGCCTAACTCAAACTTTTCGTGGGCTATTTTCAGAATCGTTTCGGTATTGGTAAGGTTGGTTTCGGCAATTCCTAAATTGACTTGCGCCAGCAACAAATCAAAGAAATAACTACTTGCTCGCAAGGCAATTTGTTCCAGCGATTCTATATAGCCTTGCTGGCTCTCGTTGTACTTTAAAGGTTCAATTTTTTTGTCCCAGCGCAGCGGATTGAACTGAAAAAGCGGCTGCCGATAGCCCACGGCGAAGGGAGTACCATTGTAAAGCGTGTTTTTTCGGTCAAAATCATCAAAGCGCTGTAAAGCTGACGTAGCATAAATGTTGCCGCCCCAGTCGCCAATGGTTTGGCTTAACGATAGATTCAACGAAGAGTTGTTGTTACGCACGGGTTGAAATTGGATTGTGCCATCTGGCTGAAGTACCTGCTGAAACGAACGAGTAAAGGCTGGCAAATTGCCCTCTAATATCAATTGTGGTTTGTAGTTAGACAGGTACGTGCGCCATTGCCAATAGCGGGTTTCTTTGGTTGTGCTGGCTTGGCGGGCTGCAATTGACTGTGTTTTTGCCATTTCAACTACTTGCTGTAGTGTAAAGCGTTCTTGCGCAAGGCTTGGTTTATAAAGGCACATCCCAAGTACCAACAAGCCTACCAAAAACCTGTTTATCAAATAGTTGCCATCTATTTTAAAAATCATTTTCATTCGTTAATAGTCAGTTCGTTTACGTTTTTGTAAGTACTCAAATCCGTAATAATTACCCGCTCACCTACTCGAACGCCTTCTTTTATTTCGACAAAGTCAAAATTTGACAGGCCAATTTTCACAGTTCTTCGTTCGGCTTTACCATCTTTTCGGAGTACAAATAAGTCTTGAACCTCAGCTCCTTTAAAGGCTGGCCCATTGGCAACTCTGATGATGCCCGTGTGTATTGCCGTGATAGGATACACCTCTACTTTCAGATTGGGGCGTAACAATGAGGTATTTTTTGAGTTAAGCGAAATATCAAATTGAAGCACGTTGTTTTGCACCGATGGGCGTACATTTATCAAAGTGCCTCTAATAATCTGGTCGTTTATCCGAATTAGCACCACCATTCCAACTTTCATTTGCTCGGCATAAGTATCTGATATACTGCCTATTATTTTGAAACTACCCAAGTCTGCCAAACGAGCCAACACTTCGCCTTCTGCTATTTTTGAACCCAAATTTTTATTGACGTATGTAAGTACACCTGCCCGGGTAGCTACAATATTGGCTTGTTGGAGTTTGCGTTCAAGTTCTCTCAATTCTTTCTCCTGAATCTGAGCCTGTATCTCCGACTCCTTAATATCAGAGCGCATGGTCTTTTGCTTTACCCGAATGTCGTTTTCTAATTGTTGTTTCTCTAATTGGGCAATGCGTAGGTTCAGTTCTGCTTGTTCAATAGCCTCACGAGTGCCACCTCCTGCTTTATGAAGACGTTTCGTATTTTCCAATTCTGCTCGTAGGCTATTGATTTTCAAGGCTTTTACCGAATCATTTATTTTCAAATCAAAAAAGCTTTTCTCCAAATCCCACCCTAACTTTGTAATCCCATTTTTCTTAAGTTCTAACTGGTCTTTTTGTTTTTCAAAACCAATTTGTGTGAACTCTTTGTCTAATTCCACAATTTTTTCGCCTACTTTAACAGCTGTTCCTGCCTCCAAATACACTTGCTGCAGTATGGCAGCAATCGGGCTGGTCAGTACTTGCTCAAATTCGGGTTGCACTTCACCCGAGGCTGTTAGGGTATTTTCGATGTCACCCATTTCGGCAACTGCTACCCTGATTTCTGCCTTTTTGATGGACGAGTTAAGTGAGTTTCGTAACCACCAAACACAAGCCAGTAGTATCACTACGCCAATACCAATAAACCAGTAGTTGCGCCGTTTCTGATTTTGCTGTTCTGTTAAAGGAATTTCTTTGTCCATTTTGAATTATTTGTTCATTTATATTTCAAGCACCATGCCAAACCATAACACACTAATAGTAAACACTTTACGCAATAACCAAAAACAAAAAAGCGTCCGATAACGGACGCTTTTTGCGAAAATGGGAAAGTATTGTAAGTCACCATCTAACATCCTCGGTTAAGCACATTTATTGCCATTTCAACATCTTCATTCGACAAGCCTACTTTAGGATCCGTCTTTACCCAAAATTGAAATTGTTCTTCTAAAATATCCGTTTCATCATCCAGTATCACATAAGCATCAACTTGATTGTCTTCCAGCCATTTTTTTATCTCTCTTCCTCTGTGCTTATACGAAAAGTGA
>JBGAVQ010000043.1:0-26068 GCA_044228045.1 Spirosomataceae bacterium | reverse complement strand
CATTTTTAGGAGTTTACCCCCACGAGGAGTAGCTTCAATCAAAACTGCC
Organism: Spirosomataceae bacterium; assembly: GCA_044228045.1. Lineage (GTDB taxonomy): Bacteria > Bacteroidota > Bacteroidia > Cytophagales > Spirosomataceae > JAXLVB01. The sequence continues at coordinate 26,019 of JBGAVQ010000043.1, read as the reverse complement.
GCCGCCCCATCTGCAAAAAGTGAATTGGCCAGTAGATGGTCTTCGGTAGATTTTTTCTGAAAATGAATTGTACAAAGTTCTACACACACCAACAGCACTTTGGCGTGGGCATCGGCACGGCAAATGGCATCGGCTACCTTTAGTCCATTAAATGCCCCATAGCAACCCATAAAATTGATGGCGGTTCGTTGAATGGTAGTAGGCAACCCTAATTGCTCCACCAACTCAATGTCTAAACCGGGAGCATACATGCCAGTACAACTTACTGTAATGAGGTGTGTAATATCTGCATAGTTACAAGCCATTTGGGGCAAATTACAAGCAGAAATTGCTTCGAGTACCAACGGCAATGCCTGCTCTTTATACAACGCCATTCGCTGCGAAATCCTCGGAAATGGCTCTAAGTCAGGCGTGTTGGGTAAAAAGTTAAAATCGCCGAGTTGCTTGCCATAATCACTCAGTACAGAGTGCCGTTTCTCTATCTTGGTGGAGCGATACAGTGCTTGTAGTTTACGCTGTTCATTAGGCTCTAATTGCAATATGGTAGCCATAAATGCTGCAATTTGCATTTGCGACAAACCTATTGGTGGAACTGCCGTGCCTATAGCATTAAGATATGGCATAAACTGTTGTATTCAAAAAATAGTGGAATGAGGAATAGCTGCAAGTAAAGAACAAATTTTTGAGCAAAATGTCGGCTTAATTACCGAAAAATGTAAAATTGTTCGGCTATTTTGCCAATTTGCTGATAATTAGGCTAAATAACCTATTAAACTTGTACACTTGTGAATAGTAAAACTGTTTGGATGAATACCCGTAGCTTGTTGCTACACCTGCGGTTTCCATTTTCTTTTTTTTTATTACCTGTCTTTCTGTTTGCGTTTTCACAAGCCACGCAGCCCTATACAGCCAAAACACTTTGGGTGTTTTTTATCCTGCATTTTCTTATTTATCCAGCGTCAAATGCCTTCAATAGTTATTTTGACAAAGACGAAGGCCCCATTGGTGGCCTCCAAAACCCACCACCAGTGAATCAAAGTTTGTACTACGTTTCGCTTTTGATGGATGCTTTGGCTCTAATCTTTGGTTGGTTTTATGTAGGAACAACGTTTGCATTGGCTTGCCTGTTGTACAGTTTGGTATCACGAGCATACAGTCATCCAATGGTTCGTTTAAAGAAATACGCAATTTTGAGCTGGTTGGTTGTGTCTGTTTTTCAAGGAGGATTTACCTATTTAACTGTTATTCAGGCCGTTGACACTTTACCTGTTTCGGAGTTAAACTCATTTAGTTACCTTTTTCCAGCATTGTTGGCTACGCTCAACTTATTAGGTTTTTACCCCATGACACAAATCTACCAACACGAAGAAGACGCTCGCCGAGGTGATCGCACCATTAGTCGAATGATGGGGATTAAAGGCACTTTTCTGCTTACAGCCACTATTTTCTTGGCAGCCACACTCGGTTTTTTTGCCTATTTCACCTTCCAAACCATTGCAGATGTTCCTATTTTTGTAATTTATTTGCTCATCATGGCTCCCGTATTGACTTACTTTGGAATTTGGTTTTTGAGAGTTCTGAAAAATACATCCAATGCTAATTTTCGTTATACCATGGGACTCAATTTGCTTGGCTCGCTGTGCTTAAATTTATTTTTTGGGATACTGTGCTTGCAGAAATTCTAACTTTACCTACTTCATCAACATGACTAATCGAGCATTATTTGAACAATTACTTAATGAGCTCCAACAAAAATCGGTAAAAACCAAATTGGGTGGAGGGCAAAAAAAAATAGACGACCAACACCGAAAAGGCAAGCTCACCGCCCGTGAACGCATTGATTACCTGACAGACAAGAACTCTTATTTTCTTGAAATTGGCCTATTCACAGGCGATGGTATGTACCCCGACGAAGGCGGTTGTCCATCGGGTGGTGTAGTAGTGGGCATCGGAACGGTGTCGAAACGCCAATGTGTCATAGTAGCCAACGACGCTACCGTAAAGGCCGGTGCGTGGTTTCCGATAACCGCTAAAAAGAACCTTCGGGCGCAAGAAATCGCCATCGAAAATCGTCTGCCTATCATCTATTTGGTGGACTCAGCAGGGGTATTTTTGCCCATGCAAGCTGAGGTTTTTCCTGATAAAGAACATTTTGGTCGTATTTTTCGGAATAACGCTGTCATGTCGTCGGAGGGGATTGTGCAGATTGCCGCCATCATGGGTTCGTGTGTGGCAGGCGGGGCGTACCTACCCATTATGTCTGACGAAGCCCTGATTGTGGAAGGGACAGGTTCGGTGTTTCTGGCAGGTTCGTATTTAGTAAAATCTTCTATTGGCGAAGACATTGATAATGAGACACTTGGTGGGGCTACTACGCATTGCGAAATTTCTGGTGTAACCGACAACAAATACCCCAATGACCAAGCCTGCCTCGATGCCATCCGAAACATGATGGATAAGCTGGGGCACTCACCAACTGCAGGTTTTGACAGAATTGAATCAGTTTTGCCCAAAAAGAACCCCGAAGAACTCTATGACTTCTTGCCCGTGGACAGAATGAAGCCTTACGACATGGTCGAAATCATTGAACGGATGGTGGATGACTCTGTTTTTGAACAATATAAAGAACTGTACGGCAAAACAATTTTGTGTGGCTACGCCCGCATAGACGGCTGGGCGGTGGGCATTGTAGCAAACCAGCGCAAAATGGTAAAGTCTAAAAAAGGTGAGATGCAAATGGGTGGGGTCATTTACTCCGACTCTGCCGACAAAGCGGCTCGGTTTATTATGAATTGTAATCAGAAGCGTATTCCGCTCATTTTTATGCAAGATGTATCTGGTTTTATGGTAGGTAGCCGCTCCGAACACGGCGGCATCATCAAAGACGGTGCCAAAATGGTATCGGCGATGGCCAACTCGGTAGTGCCAAAGTTCACGATAATTGTAGGAAATTCTTATGGAGCCGGCAATTATGCCATGTGCGGCAAGGCGTATGACCCACGTTTGATTTATGCCCTACCCACAGCACAAATGGCTGTAATGAGTGGAGCGGCGGCAGCTAAAACATTGCTACAAATACAAGTAGCCAGCCTAAAAGCCAAGGGGAAAGAAATTACGCCAGAAGCTGAAAACGAGCTACTTAGCGAAATCACAAACCGTTACAACACGCAACTTTCGCCCTACTATGCCGCTGCTCATTTGTGGACAGATGGTGTGATTGACCCGCTTGATATGCGTCAGCTGCTCTCAACAGGCATCGCTGCCGCCAACCACGCACCCATTACAAAGCGGTATAATGTAGGCGTGATTCAGACGTAAAAAATAACTGCTAACCTCTAAAAAACGTTAAAAATGAAAAATATACTCCTCCCCTTTTTTGCCATTTCGGGCCTGCTTTGCATGGGGCTTTTGCCAGCCAAACCCAAGGATAATCGCCCCAATATCCTTATCATTTTTTCGGATGACCATGCCTTGCAGGCTATTAGTGCCTATGGTAGCCCCTATATCAAAACACCAAACATTGACCGTTTGGCAAAAGAAGGGGCTTTGTACCAAAATATGTTTTGTACCAACTCACTCTGTGCGCCCAGTAGAGCTACCTTATTAACGGGCAAATTTAGCCATAAAAACGGCCACAAAGACAACCTTACATCGTTCGATGCAGGACAAGACATGTACCCAAAGCACCTACAATCTGCTGGTTATCAGACCAGTTGGATTGGCAAATGGCACTTACAAGCAACCCCACAGTATTTTGACTATTGGGCCGTTTTGCCCGGGCAAGGAGCTTACTACAATCCTGATTTTATTGAAATGAGTGGCAAAACTGTCCGCCAAGAAGGGTACGCAACTGACGTAATTACTGATAAGGCACTAAATTGGCTAAGTAATGATAGAGATGCCTCAAAGCCGTTTTGCTTGGTTATTGGGCAAAAATGCCCGCACCGCAACTGGTTGCCTGACACAACTGACTTACGGGCTTTCGACAACGTGAAGTTTCCATTGCCCAAAACATTTTACGACAGTTACGAAGGTCGCCTTGCTGCCAAACGACAAGACATGACCGTTACTAAAACCATGCGGTTAAAAGAAGATTTGAAAATAGATGCTGGCGACGATGCCTTTGTAAAGCGCATGAACCCTGCTCAACGCAAAGCATGGCTCGCATATTACGACCCCATTTCGGTTGATTTCAAAAAGCAAAACCTCACAGGCCGTGCCCTCGACGAATGGAAATACCAACGCTACATGCAAGATTATTTGGGAACAATCCTGTCGCTTGACCGCAATGTGGGGCGTGTGTTAGACTACTTAGACAAAACAGGTTTGGCCAAAAATACACTGGTGATTTATTCGTCGGATCAAGGATTTTATTTGGGCGAACACGGTTGGTTCGACAAACGCTTTATGTACGAAGAATCGCACCACATGCCTATGCTCATTCGGTATCCAAAGCGCATCAAACCTGGCACTGTTGACAAGGCTATTCATAACAATACTGATTTTGCTCCAACGATTTTGACAGAAGCGGGCATTACAGCCCCTTCTGACATGCAAGGCTTGTCTTTTTTTAGCAAAACTCCCAGAAAGTCAACCTATTACCACTACTACGAATACCCCGCCGAGCACAGTGTACAAAAGCATTTTGGCATCCGCACCGACCGTTACAAGCTCATTCGTTTTTATGCCGACGGTGAATATTGGGAGCTCTACGACCTCAACAAAGACCCTAACGAACTACAAAATTTGGCAGGAAAACCAGCCTACCAAGCCATTCAAAAACAACTACTCAACGACCTCAAAAAGGCCATTCAACACTATGAAGATACAGAAGCCGAAGATATTTTGAAGAAAGAAGGGGTTTGACAACATCCTGTGTTCTGGTTATGTTTTTTCTTTATTTTTTGGATTAAATAATTATTTTTAGACATTTGCGTAATCAATTACGTAATTAGTTACTAAATGGATATAATATCAGAGTTAGGAGCCTTGGCTTGGGGAAGCCGACTCAAACGCCTCAGCGATTTGATTATGAAACAGGCCGTAGAAGTGTACAAAAGCTATGGCATTGACTTTGAACCCAAGTGGTTTCCGTTGTTTTACCTATTAGCTCAAAAACAAGAAATGGGCATCATGGAGATTGCAGAGAAACTGAATGTAACGCACCCAGCCGTTATTCAGATTGCCAAAGAATTAGAAAAAAAAGGATGGGTTACGTCCCAAAAGTCGGACGAAGACGGTCGCAAACGAATTCTGAAATTGACAAAAAAAGGACTTGATTTTTTGCCCCAACTGCAAAGTATTTGGCAAGACATTAGGGCAGTGAACGAAGACCTCCTCAACAAACGCACTCACTTACTGCTACCCGCTGTAGAAGAACTTGAGCAGGTGCTATCCGAAAAAGAATACATCAAAATCTTTAAAGAATTTCATCAGCCGAAGTAGCTTGATTTTTCAAAAAAGTCCTGAATTTATCTTAAACTATCTATTGACATGCAAGTACAAATTATTGACTATCAGCCAATTTACAAAGAAAACTTCAAACAACTGAATGTTGAATGGATCGAAAAATATTTCACCGTAGAGCCCCACGACCTCGACCAGCTCGACGACCCCGAAGGGTACATTATTTCGCAAGGTGGCAAAATATTATTGGAACAATTGGGTAATTCAATAGTTGGTACATGTGCCCTTATCAAAACAGGCGACACCAGCTACGAGTTAGCAAAAATGGCCGTTTCGCCTCAGCACCAAGGACTTGGTATTGGCAAAAAACTATGTCAACAAGCCATAGACAAAGCTCGACAGATGGGCGCAACGTATCTGTATTTAGAATCGAACCAAAAGCTCACACCTGCCCTTACGTTGTATAAAAGTTTAGGCTTTGTAGAAGTTCCCATTGGCGATACACCTTTTGCAAGGGCTAATTTTAAGGCTGAGATGTATTTTTGAGAACTACATGTTGTCATCAACAAAAATCCCCTACCAAAAGTCAGCAGGGGATTTATTATTTTAAGCTGTGAAGAATTATTTATCTTGCAAATTACTTTTTTGGCGGCTGTAAACGAAGTAAACCCCTAAGCCAATTGCCATCCAAATAATGGCAAATTGCTGTGCTTTGCTATCTAAGAGCGACATTAACGCTACGTTAGTGATAATACCCAGCGGTGCAATAAGTATCAGCATTGGTGTTTTGAAAGGGCGTTCACGATTTGGGTCTCTTTGGCGAAGAATTAATACTGCCAAACAAACCATGGCAAAGGCAAAGAGTGTTCCAAAGCTCGTCATATCGCTCAATACGCCAATTGGGGTAAATGATGCCACCAACGAAACTACCAAACCTACCAAAACAGTGCTTTTCCAAGGGGTTTGAAACTTTGGATGTATTTGCTTGAAAAAATCTGGTAATAGCCCATCTTTTGACATACCCAAAAATACACGAGTTTGTCCCAGCATCATCACTAACATAACCGAAACTAAACCTACTGTGGCGGCTGTAGTAATGATAAACACTGCCCAGGGCTGTCCAGCATGGTCAAAAGCAAAGGCAACAGGGGCTTTGAGGGCATCACCCGTAATGTCTTTGTAGTTAATCATACCTGTCAACACCAACGACACCAAAATATACAACACAGTACAAATTGCCAATGAAGCAATAATGGCAAAAGGAACGTCTTTTTTAGGATTAATAGCCTCGCCTGCCGAAGTTGACACCACGTCAAACCCAATGTAAGCAAAGAAAATGGCAGCCGCCCCACTCAAAATACCTTTAATGCCATACGCCTCTTTCACTGAGCCGTCGGCATGTGTCACCATTTCAGGTTCTGGGATAAACGGAGTCCAATTGCTTGCATTTACAAAAAATATGCCGACAATAATAACAAACAAAATGGCCGATATTTTAAGAATTACAATAATATTATTAGTATTAGCTGCCTCTTTGATGCCTTTGACCAAAATCCAAGTAACAAACCAAGTAATTAAAAAAGCTGGTAAATTGAAAGCAAAAGAAGCTGGTTCTAAGTTGTTGTCACTGGCATATTGTGATGCCGAAAAGGGGTCATTCGTTAAATAATAGGGAATTTGAATACCAAATAAATGCAATAATTTATTGAAATACCCAGACCAACTCACCGCCACAGTCATGGCTCCCATGGCGTATTCCAGAATGAGCCCCCAACCAATTATCCAAGCAAATAGCTCCCCAATAGTACCATAAGCGTAGGCATACGCAGAACCTTCAACGGGCAACATAGAGGCAAATTCTGAATAACACAGGGCGGCAAAAACACAGCCAATACCGGCTACAATAAAGGATAATGCCAAGGCTGGCCCTGCATGATAATGTGCGGCTGTACCCGTGAGTACGAAAATTCCACCGCCAATGATACCTCCAATACCAATAGCTGTTAGGCTCCATTTACCCAGAACCTTTTTCAACTTGTTGTTTTTGATGTCGGCTTCGTAAGCTGACATGGGCTTTTTGCGCCAAATACTATTGCTCATATAAATGTTAGGGTTTAGTTTGATTGTGAATCAAAGAATATTTACAGAATAATGTTTTACAAAAACTCCCCCCAAAGTACATAAGATTTTGTAGGAATCAAAAAAGGAGTACAAAATTTCGGCAAAAGCCCAAAAAGAAAGGTCGGCGTTGATGCCGACCTTTCTTGGAAATAGTTTACGAACACATGTTGCAAACTACTTACTGTGAATTATTTACATTAAACCTGTTATGCTTTCTTACTGCCTTTACCTTTGGTTGGGGTAGGTGTAACTGCTACTACTGGCTCAACGGGGGCGGGTTTCTTACCAGCGCCAAAGTCAACTACAATAGGTGCTGCTACAAAAATAGAAGAATACGCCCCAAATACCACCCCAATAAACATGGCAAAAGAGAAGTTGCGGAGTACATCACCACCAAATATCAAGAGGATTGTTACCACAATAAACACCGTTACGGCGGTCATAACAGTACGGCTCATGGTTTGGTTAATAGATGCATTGATGGTTTTGATTACTTGGTCTTTTTGTGACAAATCTGGGTTTGGTCCGAGGAATTCACGGATACGGTCAAACACCACCACGGTATCGTTAATTGAATAACCAATCACGGTCAAAACGGCAGCAATAAATACACCATCAATTTCGAGTGCCCAGCCAAGCAGATAGGTAATACACATCATGCCAATTACCACGAGGGCATCGTGCAAGAGGGCAACTACCCCACCAAGCGAATATTGCCATCTACGAAAACGAATTAAGATGTAAATAAAAATAGCAATGAGCGAGTAGATAATTGAGATAAAAGATGTTTGCATGATGTCATCGGCGATGGTAGCTCCTACTTTCGAAGAGCTCACTACCGTTGGGTGTTCGTTGGCAAACTGTTGTAAACCTGTATTTAGGGCTGTTTCAACGGTTTTGTTAGCACTTTCTGACTCATCATCTACTAAATAACTGGTTGTGATTTTGAGCTTGTCATCTGTCTCATAGGTTTTTACTTCAGGAGAACCTCCTTTAAAATCATCCTGCAAGGCTTCTTTCACAGCAGAAGCCGAAACTGCATGATCAAATTTCACCACAAAAGTACGACCACCTTTGAAGTCCACACCCAAGTTGAAGCCTCCGTTGATAAAGTAACAAATGATACCTACCGTAATTAATCCCCATGAGAACCAATACGAATACTTGCGTTTGCTAATAAAGTCGAAGTTGATTCCCTTGAATAAGTCTCTTGAAAGACCAGTTTCAAAAGTCATTGTTTCGCCCTTAGCTACTTTGCGCTCTGCCCACCACCACATAATTAAATATGCAATGTAAACAGCTGTAAAAATGGTAGTACCAATACCAATCATAAGCGTGGTAGCAAAGCCTTTTACAGAACCTTGTCCAAAAATATAGAGAATAGCCCCAATCAAGAATGTTGTTACGTTACCATCAATAATGGCACTTAGGGCTTTATCATGTCCAATTTTGAGGGCTTCTAATAAACTTTTGCCTGCGTGGAGTTCTTCTTTAATCCGTTCGTTAATTAACACGTTTGCATCTACGGCCATACCCATAGTAAGAACTATACCCGCAATACCTGGCAAGGTAAGTGCTGCACCAAACTGTGCTAAAATACCAATAATGAAGAAGATGTTGAAAATTAAGGCGATGTTGGCCACATTACCTGGGCTACCATAATAAAGAATCATAAACACAATAACCAAAGCTAAGCCTGCACCCATTGACCAATATCCCTGCGTGATAGCCTCTTGGCCTAACGACGGCCCCACAAAGGCTTCTTCTACAATACGAGTAGGTGCTGGCAATTTACCTGCTTTTAATACGTTTGCTAAGTCTTGGCCCTCTTCTACGGTAAAGCTGCCTGATATGCTTGACCGCCCGTTTGGAATTTCGTTAATCACATTCGGTGCCGAATACACGTAGTCATCAAGCACAATCGCCACTCGCTTACCTACGTTGGCAGCAGTTAAGTTGCGCCATTTGCGAGCACCTTCGGTGTTCATTGCCATGGTTACTTCTACCTTACCTGTTTGGTCATAGTCCTGGGCAGCATCCGTAATCACATCTCCTTCGAGTGGTGCTTGACCGTTGTTTTTCTTAACGGCTGTTATTTCCAAAATATCTTCGTTGGTATTGGTCGTTTTAGTAACCCCCTTTACGCTCCATACAAAGTGATAGTTGGCCGGAAACAAAGAGCGAATCTGTGGGAGATTCATAATCTCATTAACTTTACCCGTATCTTTCACAACAGAACCCAACGAGCCGTTTGGCATTTGGATAAAATATTTACCCAAGGCTGCCCCAGCAGTGGTGGCTACGGTTGTATCTTTCTTGGTTGTGTCTTTTTTGGCTACGCCTGACAATTGTGCTGCCAAACCAGACTTTGAGGTATCGGCCTTTGCCGTTGTATCGTTTTTTACAACACCACCTGCTTTGGCTTTTTCTTGTGCCAATAGGTATTCACCTACTTGCATCATAGCGGCTGAATATTCGTTGAGTTCGGCTACTTCAATAAACTCCAATTTAGCCGCAGCCGAAAGAAGCTTACGAGCACGCTCAGGGTTATCAATACCTGGTAATTCTACTTGGATACGACCAGTCCCCGGAATCCGCTGAATGGTAGGGTTAGCTACCCCAAATTTATCAACCCGTGTGTTAATAATCTGAAACGCACGACCAATGGCACCTTCTACTTCGGTATTGATTACTCGTAGTATCTCAGTGTCAGTTGTTTGAGCGTTTATTTTACCACGGTTGCCCGAGTTAGCAAAAATACTGGCAAGGTTACGACCCGGAGCTACTTTCTTGAAGTTCTGATAAAACAAATCTACAAAATTGGCTTGCGAATTAACTTGCTCTTTTTGTGCATTACTGATGGCTTGACGAAACTGCGGATCGTTGCTCTTGCCAGCCAATGAAACCAAAATCTCGACCGGCGACACCTCCAACACCACGTGCATTCCACCTTGCAAGTCAAGGCCCAAGTTAAGGGCTTTCTCCGTTACGTCTTTGAGTGTCCACGTACCCAAATACACAGGCTGTTGCCACAACGAATCTACATACCGTTGTTTAAGTTTTGGGTCGTATTTTCCGTTACGGGTTGCATAGGTTTTGGCATCGTCCATGATGCCATTTTTGACCCAAGTAAACGACAAGAAAAAGATGCACAACAGCGAAATCAGGGCTGTTAGTACAATTACTACGTTTTTGTTACGCATTCTTACTAAAAATTTAAAAGTGTAAAGTGAAAAGGATAAAGTAGATTTACCGACCGTTTTGGGCTATTTATAACAGACCAATGGCAGAAGGTAAATAAGAATAAAAGACGAAAAAGAATAGGGAAAAACTACTTACGGAGCATTGGTCACAATATGGTGACCGAAGATATTCTGAAAATACGAAAGCAAGAAAAGCGGCTTAGTTGGAGGCAAGGCCGCAATCATTTTTTGGATATGAAATACCAACGGAGCTACTGGTACAAAGCTGATATCTTGTTGAAAATCAACCGCTACCGGTGCAAAAGTTGCCATTGGCGAAAGCTCGCTAACGGTACTTTGCTTTGAGTCGGTTTGCTTTGAGTTTTGCTCTGTTTTGGCTTTTTCAACCTTAGCCACTGGCACAACAGACTTGCCCCAAACCGAAATGGAAAGGAGCATGATGGTTAGCATCAAGCTAAAAATCCGTGTATGTGCAGTAGTTTGCTTCATTGCGGGTGCAAATTTATGCTGAATTATTCATATTTCGCAAATTGAATGCCAACTTTGTCAAAGAAAACAAACATCTTCACTCATAAAGTAGATAGGGGCATTCTTGATTTGAGTTGTCCTGTGGAAAATAATTCTTCAACAAAAGCCATGAAACAATTCATTTTATGCTCAATTGGACTCCTTTTTTCACTATCTACTTATGCCCAAGCACTCACCCAAACCATCAAAGGACGTATTTTAGACGCAGAGTCTGGTCAGCCTGTTATTGGCGCCAATGTAGCCATTACCAGTCTTAACCCCGTGAAGGGCAGTAGCTCCGATGCCGAAGGGTATTTCAAAATTACAGCCGTTCCAGTTGGTCGTCATTCGCTCAAAATAACCAGCTTGGGCTACGAAGATGCCGCCGTAAAAGAACTTTCGGTAGGCGCTGGCAAAGAAATTGACCTCACCATTAAGCTCATCGAATCGCTCAAACAACTCGCCGAAGTAACCATTAAAGCCCAAAAACAGCACGGCGAAGCCCTCAACGATATGGCGAGCGTGAGTGCACGGTCGTTTACAGTAGAACAAACCAAACGCTACGCCGCCGCCATCAACGACCCTGCTCGCATGGCACAGGCGTTTGCAGGCGTAACCACCAGCGACGATACCAACAACCAAATCATCATTCGTGGCAATTCGCCCAAGGGCTTGCTCTGGCGCATGGAGGGTGTAGAAGTACCCAACCCAAATCATTTTGCCGAAGAAGGCTCTACAGGCGGCGGCATTAGTGCGCTAAGTGTGAACGTATTGAGCAATTCTGATTTTTTTACAGGGGCATTTCCTGCCGAATACGGCAATGCTACCTCGGGCGTATTTGACCTAAAAATGCGGCGAGGCAATACCGAGAAGCGGGAATACGCTATTCAAGCGGGTATCATTGGGCTGGATGTAGCCGCCGAAGGCCCATTTAGCAAAAATGGAAAAGCCTCTTACTTAGCCAATTATCGTTATTCTTCCTTGGATTTACTCAACAAATTAGGCTTTCAAATTGCTGGCGATGCCGTACCGAAGTTTCAGGATGGGGCATTCAAATTACATTTTTCACTCAATCCCAAAACAACCCTCTCGGTATGGGGCATGGGAGGCCTGAGCAAGCAAGAAACCGACAAAAGCACCGAAACGGAGGCGTTTCATTCTGACAGAGGGATGTCGGGCATTAACTTGGTGCGAAACCTAAACGAAAAAGCGTTTCTGGAAGCTATTGTGTCGTTTGCCTACAACCGCAGTACTTATGACTTCGTGCGCAAAGACCGCAACGAATCGTCCACTGAAAACTTTGAGCATACAGCTTTACGTGCTTCGGTCATGTACAACCATAAATTCAATGCCCAGCACACCCTTCGTACTGGACTGATAGCCAGTAATTTACACTACAATTTATTTGACAAAACTGTAAATCCTGCTCAAACTCGCACGTTTATCAATCAGGCAGGGCAAACGCAGTTGTTGCAAGCTTATGCACAATGGAAATACCGATTGTCGTCGGCACTTACACTCAACTCAGGCGTGCACACGATGTTGCTCACGCTCAATAAGCAATATTCGGTAGAACCTCGGCTGGGCTTGCGATGGGTACTTGCCCCTCGCCATGCCGTTAGTGCGGGGCTGGGGCTTCACAGCCGCATGGAGTCTATTTCAACTTATTTGGCGCAGATTCAGGTGGGCGATAAACCTGCCGAAACCCTCAACCAAAACCTCAAATTGCCCAAAGCTGCTCATGCGGTGCTGGGGTATGAGTTTCGCCCGAACGACGAATGGCGGATTCAGGCTGAACTTTATTATCAGTACCTTTACAATGTACCCATTGGCATTTTAACCACGACCGATGCCCGCTTGCGTGCCGAAGCCATGCTCAATCGGGTTGATGGCTTTGTGAATGACCCGCTTGCCAGCGATGGAACGGGACAGAACTATGGCTTGGAAATAACCATAGAGAAGTTTTTAACCAATGGGTTTTACTTGTTAAGCACCACCTCACTTTATGACTCTAAATACACTGCTCGTGACGGCATACAACGCAATACTCGCTTTAATGGGCAGTTTGTACAGAATATTTTGGCAGGCAAAGAATGGAAAGTGGGTAAGAAAAAAACCAACGTTTTTGCCCTCAACACCCGTGTGGTACTGGCCGGAGGCAATCGCTTTGTGCCAGTTGATTTAGCCAAATCAATCAAACAAAATGGTACAGTACGTGTGTGGACAGCAGCGTACAGCGAGCAATTGCCGAATTATTTTCGCCCCGATGTTCGCATTAGCTATACCAAGAATCGCCATAAGACTACCTCTACCATTTCGCTTGACATACAGAATGTGGTCAATCGGCTAAATGCCTACAATCGCTATTACAGTACTGCCACCAAGCAGATAGAAACTGATACACAAATGGGCTTGATTCCGATTTTGAATTATCGTCTGGAGTTTTAGACATTCCAAATGCTAAAATTTGGAATGTCTCTCTTTTACCGCCAGCCTCCACCGAGCGATTTGTACAGCCCGATTACAGCATAAAACTGTTTTTTCTTTAAATTTATAAGCTCAACTTGGGCCTGAAGTGCATTTTTCTGGGCTGTTATTACTTCAAGATAAGTAGCTCTACCAAACCTATACAACTCTTGGGATGTATTGATAGACTGACGAAGCACTTCTACTTCTTGTGACTTGATTCTATACATTTCGTTAGTGTTTTCAATCAGGTTGAGATAGTTGTACACCTCCGTAAAACCATTAACAATGGTTTTTTGGTAATGTGTGTACGCTATTTGCTTATCGGCTTTTGACGACATAAGGTCGGCAATGAGCTGGCGACGATTAACTAAAGGGGTTGTTAGTCCCCCTACAATGTTATAGGCAATAGAGGCTGGGTTGAACACCAACAACGCCTTAAATGCCTGAAAACCAAGCCCTGTGTTAATGGTAAATGTAGGATAAAACGCTGCTTTGGCGGCATATAAGTTTGAATTAGTGGCCAATAATTCATATTCAGCTTGTTGAATATCGGGGCGGTTTTCGAGTAGGTTGGCCGGAACACCAGCAGCCAGTTTGGGAGGAATAACTTGATCCCAAGTAATGGCGGGTCGTGCAATAGGTTGCGGATAACGACCCACCAAGAAATTAATTTTGCTTTCTATCTCCACTATTTGCTGCCTCACTTCTACTTTGAGTGCTTTTGATGCCAACAACTGTGCATTGAGCAACTCCACCCCAAGCTGATTGGCCTGACCAGATTGCTTCATTACTTGCACAATATCCAAGGCCGACTGCTGTAAGGTAATGTTTTCTTCAACAATGTTGAGTTCGTTGTCCAAAATCAATAGTTCATAGTAAGCCGCCGAAATATCTGCCACGAGTGCGGTTACAATTAAGTTTTTACCTGACTCACTGGCTAAAAACCGAGCCGCTGCCGCTTTTTTCTGACTACTGAGTTTACCCCACAAATCAATTTCCCATGATGAAGTAACTCCAAAAAAATAGTCTGGAATGATCGGGTCAGGAATCTTCTGTTTGTCATTGAGGTTACTCGAAAATTGAGTATCGTAGTTACCTACACCATCTATGGTATAGTTTCCAAATTTCCGTTGTCCTGCTGTAATTGTCCCCGTTAAATCAGGTAGGCCAAGTCCTTTTGTGAACCGTACCCCTGCCCGTGCCATCTCGACTCGCTGTACAGCTATTTGCAAATCAAAATTGTTGTGTAAAGCCGTATCAATAAGACTGACAAGTGTAGGTTCCGAAAAAAAACGCCGAAGTAGTGGTAACTGTACCTTGAGGGTGTCGGCAGCCTGACTAAACTTGCTTGGTATGGCCAGCGTTGGCCTATTTTGGGAGATTTCTTGCGTGATTTTACAACTCGATAAGCCAATAATCAATGCAACAACGAGGTAGATACTTTTATACTTCAACATGTGTTTCTTCAATAATTTTGTTGGTTTTTCTTTTTTTCTTGGCGATTCCCGCAAAAATGACGTACAGTCCTGGAATGACAACCACGCCAAAAACAGTCCCGAACAACATTCCACCTGCTGCGGCGGTGCCAATGGTTCTGTTGCCAATAGCCCCTGCTCCCGAAGCAAACATCAAGGGAATTAGCCCTGCCACAAAAGCAAACGAAGTCATCAAAATAGGGCGAAAACGAGCCACAGCCCCACCTATAGCTGCTTTGAGCACAGGTTTACCTTGTTTTTGTTGCAAAACGGCAAACTCTACAATTAAAATGGCGTTTTTACCTAATAAACCAATGAGCATAACCATGGCTACTTGGGCATAGATGTTGTTTTCTAATCCGGTGAGGTACAAGAAAAATAAAGAGCCAAAAATTCCGACTGGTAATGATAAGATAACAGGAAGTGGCAACAAAAAGCTTTCGTATTGGGCCGAAAGCAACAGATACACGAAAATGAGGCAAATAATAAAAATAATGACGACTTGGTTGCCCGAAAGCACTTCTTCACGGGTCATACCAGACCATTCGTAGATATATCCACGTGGCAACGCTGTTTTAGCTACTTCTTGAACAGCCCTGATGGCATCGCCACTGCTGTATCCATCAGCGGCTTCGCCGTTGAGCATGGCCGACATATACATATTGTAGCGAGTCAGTTGCTCAGGGCCATAAACTCGCTCAATTCGGCTAAAAATAGCATAGGGTACCATTTCGCCATTTTTATTTTTGATACGTAACTTCATAATATCCTCAGGTTGAGCACGATACTTGGGATCAGCTTGTACCATTACCTTATACATTTGCCCAAATAAAATGAAGTTAGTAGCATAAAAACTACCAATGAGCGACTGCAAATTGCTCATTGCATTCTCTACTGAAATACCCTTTTTTGCTGCCATATCTTGGTCAATATGAATAAGATATTGTGGAAAGTTGGGGTTAAAACTCGAGAATGCTTCTTTGATTTCTGGGCGTTTTTTGAGGGCTTCAATAAATTTATCAGCTACTTCGGCTGTTTTTTGAAGATTTCCAGAGCCAGTCTTGTCGAGCAATCGTACCTCAAAACCACTGGCATTACCAAAACCTGGAACAGCAGGAGGAGGAAAAAACTGAATTTCGGCATCTTTGATATACTTTGTTTTTGTGATCAACTGAGCAATAATATCATTAGCATTTGCGGTGCGATCATGCCAAGCTTTGAGGTTTATCGTACTCATTCCGAACGAAGCCCCCACGCCGTCGGTCATCATGCTATAACCCGCCAAACTCGAAATAGACTCTACCTCGGGCAGTTGTTGTGCAATTTTATCTACCTCGTTCATTACTTCTTCGGTGCGCTCGAGCGTAGCACCTACTGGGGTGGTTACATTAACATAAATAGTCCCTTGGTCTTCGGTTGGTATAAAGCTGGTAGGCAACACACTACCCACACCCCATGTACCCAAACAAAAAACAGCAAGAATCAAAAATGTAACTAAGCGACGATTAGCAATCAGGCGAAGTAAGCCTCTGTAACGATTAGAAAGCCGGTCGTAAGCATTATTAAACCCATCGAAAAACCGTGTCAACAGATTTTTTTTGTGTTTTTCGCCATGCGCATTACGAAGCATCAAGGCACACAGGGCAGGCGTAAGTGTTAAAGCATTAACTCCCGAAATGACAATAGAAATAGCCATTGTAACCGAAAATTGCCGGTAAAATACCCCTACTGGCCCCGATAAAAAGGCGACGGGAACAAACACCGCCGACATAACAAGCGTAATGGCAATGATAGCACCGCTGATTTCGCCCATAGACTCGATGGTGGCCTGCTTGGCATCAATGTGTTTTTCTTCCATCTTGGCATGAACAGCCTCTACTACCACAATGGCATTATCAACCACAATGCCGATGGCCAACACCAAGGCAAATAAGGTGAGCAAATTGATAGAAAACCCAAATAACTGCATAAATGCAAACGTGCCGATTAACGAAACGGGTACTGCCAAAACTGGAATCAGCGTAGAACGGAAGTCTTGCAAGAACAAAAACACAACTATTGCTACCAAAATAAAGGCTTCAATGAGTGTTTTGATAACTTCATCAATAGAAGCATCTAAAAAGCGAGATACGTCGTAGCTTATGGTGTAGGTCATGCCAGGCGGAAAAGACGTAGCCTTGAGATATTCCAAGCGAGCCTTAATGGTTTTGATAACCTCACTGGCATTAGAACCTGGGCGTTGCTTCAGCACAATGGCAGCCGATGGCTTACCGTTTTCTTTTGACAATACGTCGTAGTCTAACGACCCAAATTCAAGATCAGCTACGTCTCTGAGTCGGAGCATTTCGCCGCTATCTGTTACTTTAATGACCACGTTTTCGTATTGTTCCTTTCGGGTCATTTTGCCAGTATAACGCAATACGTATTGTAGTGACTGGGCTTGTCGGCCCGAACTCTCGCCAACTTTGCCAGGTGCGGCCTCTACGTTTTGTTCTTTGAGTGCCTTAATAACATCATCTGCAGAAATTTCGTAGGCATCCATGCGAGCGGGTTTTAGCCATACCCGCATGGCATATTCTCTTGACCCCATGATATCAACAAAGCCAACGCCATCAATGCGCTTGAGTTCGGCCAATACGTTGATGTCTGCAAAGTTGTAGATGAATTTTTCGTCGGCAGTGGGGTCGTCGCTCAGTAGGTTAATGTACATGAGCATACTATTAATTTCTTTTTCGGTCGAAACCCCCGCCTTTACAACCTCATCGGGCAGTTCGTCGAGTACAGTTGTCACTCTGTTTTGTACACTTACGGCGGCTACGTCGGGGTCAATGCCCACTTCAAAATACACCTGAATGATACTTGTGCCGTCGTTGCCCGACACCGAGGTCATGTACGTCATGCCGGGTACGCCATTGATTGCCCTTTCGAGTGGCATTACAACGGCCTTAGCGCATACTTCGGCATTTGCACCTGTGTATTTGGTGGTTACAGACACCGATGGTGGCTCAATATCAGGATATTGCGTGATAGGCAAACGGCTCAATGCCAACAAGCCTAACAGTACAAAAAACAAGGAAATAACCAGCGAAAGCACTGGTCTATTGATAAAGCTCGTAAACATACTTAAAGGGGGTTATTCGGGTGCATTAGTGTCAGTCAACTCCTTTGTAATCTCGTTCATTTCCACAAATTGTGGCTTTACCACCATGCCATCTTTTATGTTCTGAATGCCCTCATAAATAATCTTATCGTCTTCGGTTAAACCCGAATCAACAATGTAAAAGTGGGGCATCCGATGATTGGTTGTTATGGCTTTTGACTTCACCCTATTCTTTTTGTCAAGTATATACACGTACATTCGGTCTTGAATCTCAAACGTGGCTTTTTGAGGGATAATAAGTACGTTTTTATACTTTTTAAGTAGTCTAACTTTGCCACTTGCACCGTGCTTCAAGACCTTTTCTGGGTTACTAAATCTGGCTCTAAAGGCAATATTGCCAGTACTTTGCTCAATTTCACCTTCAGTAGTTTCTATTTTACCTTTAAAGGGGTGCTCTTCGCCATTTGCCAAAATCAGCGTTACGTTGTTAGATTGTTGAGCATTTTCTTTGACATTAGACACAAAGTTGAGATACTCCCTTTCAGAAACATCGAAGTACGCAAACACTTCGTCGTTTTTCGAGATGGTGGTTAGTAGCGTACCTTCTTCTATCAAACTCCCGATTTTATTGGGCAGCCGATTAACTATGCCACTAAACGGGGCTTTGATTTGGGCATAAGTAAGTTGAATTTTGGCAAATGATTCATTGGCTTGCGACTCCTCCACTTTGGCTTTCATCATCTCTACTTTGTTTTTTGCCATTTCGAGTTCTGTATTAGACACCACGTTTTTTTCAACCAAACGTTTCACATTCCCAAAATCAAGCTCTGCTGCTTTTAGCTCCGAAATCGTACTTTTCAACACAGCCGAAGCTTTGGCTACTTCTTCACTTAAATCTGGATTATTGATGCTAAACAACAATTGTCCTTGCTGCACATATTTACCTTCATCAATGTATATTTTGTCTAAGTAGCCTTTTACCCTGGCCCTAATCTCTACATTTTGCACAGCGTTGATTTCAGCCACGTAGTCGGTGCTGAGTGTGGTATCAATCACAATGGGTGAAGTAGTAGGAAAATGCTCAGGGGCTTGTATTTGCTTGGTTTCAGAACTTGAGCAGGCTGTTACCAATGACAATATCCAAATACCTTTCATCAGATTTTTCATAATGATTCAATAATTAATTGTAATACATAGATAGTCAATGAGTTATCCTAAAAGTAGGAAACAACATAAATACACACAAGTAAATCCTTGAAAGTCACTTTCTTTTGTTGGAATCGTACAATGAGTAAGCAAACATTAACAATTTTGGAGTTAATGCTCACTAAAAAACCAAAAAATAGCGGGAGATTTCTTTACAAAGAATTTAAAGAGAAAGACTCTGGAGGCGGAGAATTTAACCCTATCCATTCGCAAGGCGAAGGCAAGCAACTGTAGGCAATTAGTGAAGAAGAAAAGCACTCGGTAGGTTCGGCGTTGCTCCAAAAAGTAATCGAAACGCCTTCTTCTACCTCTTCGATGGCAAACAATTCTGTTTCAGACAAGCATGTATCTTCCAATAGCTCAAGATTTACCTCTTTTGGTTGTTCATAGCTTCTATCAAAACGATCGATAGTGCTTGCAACCCAAACAAAAGAACAAATCAAGACTAAAAAATAGTAAAAGCTATTGGTTACTTTTTTTGTCATGTGTTATTGCTGTATGAAAAGCGTCAACAAATATAAACTTAACCATTTTCTTTGGAAATAGGTTTAGAGTAAGATGTAGTTTGTTGCCATCAATTCTCTTATTTTCTCGACCAAACCTATTTGCATCTATGGCTTTATGAGGCCATTGTGTTTTTCAGTGCCTGATTGTGTTGTACCTTTGAGGCATGAATATCCCTGATTTTCTTGGTTATCTCGGCACATTTGTGTTTGCTATCACAGGAGCCATGAAAGCCCGCACCCACAAGATGGACATCATTGGCGGCTTGGTACTGGCGTTTGTAACAGCTTATGGAGGAGGCACTTTGCGTGACTTGCTGATTGGCGTTCGGCCTGTCAATTGGGTCAATGACCCCGTTCCGCTCGGCTTTATTGTTGCTGCCACCTTGCTTACCTTTTTATTGCAAGATAACCTGCTGCTTTTCAGGCGTTTTATTTTTTATACTGATGCCATAGGCTTAGGCTTGTTTACCGCTGCTGGTATGGAAATCAGCTTTCGGCACGGACTCATTCCCATTTATGCGCTCATCATGGGGGTAATTTCAGCTACTTTTGGTGGGCTTAGTGGCTGATGTTTTGAGCAATACTGTACCCTCTATTCTCAAAAAAGGCGAGTTTTATGTAACAGCCTGTGGGCTGGGCGGAGCTTGTTATTTGCTACTACGCTATTTTGCTTTCTCTGACGACATCATGCTCTTAGTCTGCGTGGTAGTGGTGGTGAGCAGCCGAATTATCTCTAAACGAAATCGGTTGCATTTACCAGAGATTTGAATTTAACCGCATAAGCCGTAGCTTTATCAAAAAATCACCTTAACATTTCTAACACTAAACCTCATGAAAAAAGGCTCACTTTTCGCTATTCTGTTTATTGCCACTCATTGCGCTTTTGCCCAACTTGATGTGCCTCCCAGTGGTGGAAACCCCCGTGCTACCATTTCAGAAGAAGTGGGCATCACCAGCATTACCCTCAAATACGCCCGACCTGATGTGGGCGGTAGAGAAGGAAAAGTATGGGGTGGTTTGGTTACATATGGTTTTAGCACGACCAATTTTACTACAGGCAAAAATACCAGCCCCTGGCGTGCAGGTGCTAACGAAAACACCACTATTTCGTTTGAACACGATGTAAAAGTAGAAGGCAAACCCGTGAAAGCAGGCACGTATGGCGTTCACATGGCCGTATGGCCCGATAGCGTGGTGGTTATTTTATCTAACCAAAGCAGTGCTTGGGGTAGTTTTTATTATGACCCAAAAGAAGATGCTGCCCGAGTAACGGTAAAGCCGGTGATGTTAGACAAAAGCGTAGAGTGGCTCAAATATGAATTTATTGAGCATAAAGAAAAAAGCTGTACCGTTGCCATGATGTGGGAAAAACTGATGATTCCATTCAAAATAGAAGTGGATGTGGACAATATTGCGCTGGCTTCCATCCGTGACCAACTCAAAAGTCAAAAAGGCTTTAATGCCTCTAATCTGTTGCAAGGAGCGCAGTATTGCTTGAATAAAAATATAAATCTCGAAGAAGCCCTCAGCTGGAGTCAACGGGCGGTTACTGGTTTTGGTGGCCAAAAAAGTTATGTGAGCTTGCGCAATTTGGCAACGGCTTACGAAAAACTCAACCGCTTGCCCCAAGCCGACTCCGTAATGACCGAAGCCCTCACGATGGCCAATGTTAACCAATATACCGCCTACGGACGCACGCTTATTACCCAAAAACGAGTTGATAAAGCCTTGGAAGTTTTGGTAGCAAATCAAAAAAAGAA
The DNA here is from genome assembly GCA_044228045.1 of Spirosomataceae bacterium. GTDB lineage: Bacteria > Bacteroidota > Bacteroidia > Cytophagales > Spirosomataceae > JAXLVB01. The sequence continues at coordinate 4,266 of JBGAVQ010000043.1, read as the reverse complement.
TGGAGATGTGTTTGTAACTAACAATGCCCTCATGTTTGGCTATGCAGCCAAAGGTGATTTTAAAAATGCGATTATGGTGGCCGAAAAAGCCTTAGCCCAAGCTCCCAACGAAGGGGCTAAAAAGACCCTGACCGAGCAAATTGTGAAATTGAAGGCAGGGACAAATATCAATTAATCTAATTTATTAGGTAGTGACAACCCCATCAAAATCTTCCCTACTGGGGAAGATTTTGACGGTTCGCCGTTGCGATGGGGTTTTTCCTTACCTTTGCTCCAAAATCATCTCTTTCATAGCTCGTGTACGGTACAGACATTCATGAATTTATCCGCTTGGCGCTCGAAGAAGACCTCGGCGACGGCGACCATACATCGCTTTCAACCATTCCGGCTGAGGCACAAAATCGTGCCAAATTGCTTGTAAAAGAAGATGGCTTGGTAGCTGGTGTCGAACTGGCAACGCTGATTTTTGCCCAAGTTGATGCTGATTTACAGGTAGATGTGTTGATTCAAGACGGCACTTTTATCAAAAAAGGGGATATTGTATTGACCGTAGCTGGACGAGCGCAGTCTATACTCAAAGCCGAGCGGCTGGTGCTCAACTGTATGCAACGCATGAGTGGCATTGCTACTTATACTAACAAAATGGTTCGTTTGCTTGATGGCTTGCCTACAAAACTACTCGATACCCGTAAAACCACGCCGAACTTCAGAATCTGTGAAAAATGGGCAACTCGCATCGGCGGGGCGGTTAATCACCGCTATGCCCTTTACGACATGATTTTGATTAAAGACAACCACGTGGACTACGCAGGCGGCATTGAAGCTGCCATTACCAAAGCTAATCAATACTTACAACAAACGGGACGAAACCTACCAATCGAAATAGAAGTGCGTAACCTTGACGAACTCGAACAAGCCTTACAAGTAGGTCAAATTCAGCGTATTATGTTAGACAATTTTAATTTCGAGAACCTCCGAGAAGCCGTTCGACGCATCGGGAATCGTTACCCAACCGAGGCATCGGGCGGCATTAACGAAACCACCATACGTCAATACGCCGAATGCGGAGTTGATTACGTGTCGGTTGGTGCCCTCACACACCATGTAAGCAGCCTCGATTTGAGCTTGAAAGCATATTAAAAAGCGGATGATAATACTCATTCACTCATTCTATCATTCACTCATTGATTACCCATGAAAATTGACCAAACAGCACTTCATAAAATAGCCAATCTTTCTCGCCTCGAAATCAAACCGTCTGAAGAAGCCGAGATGCTCAAAAGCCTCGAGGATGTACTAACTTGGATGGAACAACTTAATGAATTGGACACCACTGACGTAGAGCCACTTCGTCACATGAGCGAGGCTGTCAATGTATTGCGTGAAGACGTGGTTTCAGAACCAATTAGTCACGAACAAGCCCTCAAAAACGCACCCAAACACAACGGAACGTTCTTTCTGGTACCAAAAGTGATAGAGTGATATTATTGCAGAAAAAATGGCCCCGCTGGCGGAAGAGGTGGAAAGGCTGGAAAGAAATTCATTGCAACAATCCAAACATATCTGCATCTAAATACGCTGGAAATTTGGAACGATAGCGGTCAAGACTTTCTCTGTCAAGGGCTTGCGTGTGAACGACTTCTTCATTGGTGTGATGAAATAGCCGTTCTCCGTTAAAGTTAATAACCGCAGAATCCCCCGCATAAGGAATCCCTTTGCCGTCAGCCCCTACCCTATTTACACCTACCACATAACTCAGATTTTCGATGGCTCGTGCCTGCAACAGCGCATTCCAATGCGGCGCACGAGCCGCAGGCCAATTGGCTACATACAACAGCAGGTCATACTGTAAACCGACATTCCGACTCCATACCGGAAACCGAAGGTCGTAGCAAATAAGTGGACAAATTCGCCAGCCTTTTAACTCTTTAATAATCAGGCGATTTCCAGCAGAATAATATTCGTGTTCGTGTGCCATTCTGAACAGATGCCGCTTGTCGTAATAGTCCATCTGGCCATCGGGTTGCACCCAAAGCAAGCGATTGTAAAAATGTGAGCCTTCTTTCACGACAAAACTTCCCGTTATTACTGCCCCCGTTCGTGCGGCCATTTGTCGCATCCATTTGGTGGTGGTTAGGTTCATTGGTTCGGCTACTTGGGCGGGGTTCATGGTAAAACCCGAATTAAACATTTCGGGCAATACAATCAGGTCAGTAGCTTGGTCAATTTGAGCTATTTTTTCTTCTAACATCGCCAAATTAGCCGTTGGGTTTTCCCAATACAAGGCTGTTTGAATAAGCGTGACGCTAAGGTTTTGCATAAAAAATAAATTTATAAGCCCGAAAATAACGAATTGTTCGGTGAGCTTCAACCTAAAACCATTAAACCAACTCAGTTTTTTGTACTTTTGCAACCTATTAGTCTTAAACACTCAGATTATTTGCCCCTTTGGGACTGGGGGCTTTTGTATTTACATGAAAAAAGCACTGATTACTGGCATTACAGGGCAAGATGGCGCCTACCTTGCTGAATTGCTCTTGGAAAAAGGCTACGAAGTTCACGGCATCAAGCGGCGAAGTTCGCTGTTCAATACCGACCGCATTGACCACCTTTACCAAGACCCACACGAAAAAAATGTGCGTTTCAAGTTGCATTATGGCGATTTGAGCGACTCGACCAATATCATCCGAATCATTCAAGAAGTACAACCCGACGAGATTTATAACCTCGGGGCGATGTCGCACGTGCAAGTAAGTTTTGAAGAACCCGAATACACCGCCCAAGTTGATGGCATTGGTACACTTCGGATTTTAGAAGCCGTCCGTTTGCTGGGAATGATTGACAAAACCAGAATTTATCAAGCTTCTACCTCTGAGCTATACGGCTTGGTACAAGAAGTACCTCAGTCAGAAAACACGCCGTTTTATCCTCGTTCACCCTATGCCGTAGCCAAATTGTATGGTTATTGGATTACGGTCAATTACCGTGAAGCATACAAGATGTATGCCTGCAACGGTATTTTGTTTAACCACGAGTCTCCCCTCCGAGGCGAAACCTTCGTGACCCGCAAAATCACCCGTGGCGTGGCTCGTATTGCACTGGGGCTACAAGACAAAATCTTTATGGGTAACTTAGATGCTCAACGTGACTGGGGACACGCCAAAGACTACGTAGAGGCCATGTGGCTGATTTTACAACAAGAAACCCCCGAAGACTTTGTAATTGCCACAGGCGTAACAACCCGTGTGCGTGAGTTTATCAGAATGGCCTTTGCCGAAGTAGGTATTGAAGTCGCTTTTTCGGGTGAAGGCGAAAATGAGATAGGCACAGTAGTAGCCTGCCAAGACCCTGATTATCAGGTAGAAATCGGCAAAGAAGTGGTAGCCATTGACAAGCGGTACTTCCGCCCAACAGAGGTAGAGTTGCTCATTGGCGACCCAACCAAAGCACAAACCAAACTCGGCTGGAAACCCAAATACGACCTCAAAGCCTTAGTAGAAGACATGATGGATGCCGACGTGGAGTTGTTCCGTAAAGACCAATTATTAGAACAAAGCGGCTACCGTGGTATGAATTATTTTGAATAAACCATAGGCATAAAGTCCTAAAAAAAGCCTCATTTCGTGCAGAAATGAGGCTTTTTTGTGCATAAACTTATCAAGCTTTGCTTTTTCTACCCTGCCAAACCCAATAGTATCTCATAAAATTGGTACTTTACCTCTCAATCTGTCTTTTTACCGTATCTAACATTTTTTAGGTTCCATTTTCTGTTCTTCTCTGTGATAAAATCAAGGATGAAAACGCTGACTCTTACCATCTTTCTTGCCCTTACTTGCGCTTGTGGCTTTGCCCAAAACCGACAAGTAACAGACAGCTTAAAGCACGAATTGCGTATTGCTAAACACGATACAACCCGTGCGTTACTCTTAACGGCATTATGTGACGAATATCGTTCGACAGATTCAGCTCAGTTCTTCGGACAACAAGCATTGGCTTTAGCACAAAAAATCAATTTCCCTAAGGCCGAAGTACGTGCTTTGACTACGTACAGCCGTGTGTTTTATGAATGGTCTAATACTCCCAAAGCCTTGCAAATGCAATTGAATGCGTTAAAGATAGCAGAAGAGCATCATTTGGAGGAAGAATCGGCATGGACCTTGAATCAAATAGGTAATTTGTATGGATATTTAAATGACTTCCAAAAATCGTTAAGTTATTATAAGCAGTCCCTTGCTATTTTTCAAAAGTACCACAACGAAAAATTTA
>JBGAVQ010000412.1:0-3331 GCA_044228045.1 Spirosomataceae bacterium | reverse complement strand
GTACATTTGGACAAACAAAACAAGATTCGCTTGCCATTGTTCAATTATTAGAAAAAGAAGGAGCTACTTGGCGAATGGGCGATGCCAAAGGTCATGCCGAATGTTGGGAGGCAAAACAAAAGGGACGAATCTTGATTTCAACTTCTGACGGACGAAGTTTAGATTTTCCAGCGGAAAGAATTGCAAACGCACCCGCAAGCATGATGACAGGCGGTGGTTTTTCGATGCACTCAAACTATAAAATGAGCATCGGAAATACATCTGCGTGGGTAATACATGATGAGGTTTCGATTGGAAAAGATGGCAAAGAGACACTTTCAAAAGAGGTTAGGTTATTAGAAAAAAACAAAGGACAATGGAAATTGATTGGGCAGTCGGTACATCAGTATGCACCTGAAAAACCCAAAACCGATACCACAAGTTATATCCAAACCGTAGATATTTCGACTGGTAAAGTGGAAACCGTTTTGGCAATCAACAAGCATTTTGAAGCCCCCAACTGGCATCCCGATAATTATTTGATTCTGAACAGCTACGGTAAACTTTATACGCTTGATATAGCTACCAAGAAATTGGGCTTATTAAATACAGGTTTTGCTCAATTTAACAACAACGATCACGGCATTTCGCCCGATAAAAAATGGTTGGCAATCAGCAATGTAGCCAAAGATGATACTTCTAAAAAACGCTATAAATCAGCCATTTATGTATTGCCGATTGGTGGAGGTGAACCTCGAAGAATAACGGCAGAAGTGATGTCGTTTTGGCATGGATGGAGCGCCGATGGCAAAACTTTGGCGTATTGCGGGGAGCGCAACGGAAACTATGATATTTATACGATTGGCATTGAAGGCGGAAAAGAAAAGCGTTTGACTGAAACCGAAGGTTTAGACGATGGCCCCGATTATTCGCCAGATGGCAAGTTTATTTATTTTAATTCGTACCGCACAGGACGTATGCAAATCTGGCGGATGTTAGCCGATGGTTCTCAGCCTGAGCAGTTAACGTTTGATGAAAACTCAAATTGGTTTGCACACCCATCTCCCGACGGAAAATGGATTGCTTATATTTCATATCAATCCGATGAAAAACAAGCTCATTTATTCGGGAAACAAGTAAAACTCCGCTTGATGGATGTAAAAACCAAAGAAATAAAAGATTTAACACCTGTTTTCTTTGGCGGACAAGGTACAATCAATGTACCGTCGTGGAGTGCCGATAGCAAAAAAGTGGCATTTGTGAGCTATGCCGTGAAATAATTAAAATTCATCGCCGTCGCAGAGACGTTGCATGCAACGTCTCTACAATCGAAACATAACGTATTAACATTCAAACTCAATCAAAACATGAAAAACGATAACTCATCCAGAAGAAAGTTTTTACAGCAAATTGGCGCTACCAGTTTGGTGGCTGCTTCGTCGTCTTTTGCCAATCAAGCAAAAGCCGAAGAACGCATTTTGCGATACGATAAAAAAAATACGGCTAATGACAAAGTCCGTATCGGTGTAATTGGCTACGGTGTTCAAGGCCATTTTGATTTACGTACTGCTCTCAAAGTACCAGGTGTAGAATTGGCAGGTATCTGTGATTTATACAATGGCAGACTTGAAAATGCCAAGGAGCAATTTGGTAAAGAGCTTTTCACTACCAATAATTACAAAGATATTTTAGATAAAAAAGACATTGATGCTGTGCTGATTTGTACGCATGATGTGTGGCACGCCCGAATTGCCTTAGATGCGTTGGCAAAAGGAAAACACGTTTATTGCGAAAAACCGATGGTTTATAAAATTGCCGAAGGTTATCCTGTAATGGCAGCCGCTAAAAAATCGGGGAAAGTATTTCAAGTGGGTAGCCAACGTGTAAGTAGTATTGGTTATGCCAAAGCCAAAGAATTGTTGGCTGCTGGCGAAATTGGAAAGCTCAACATGGTAAATGCAGTTTATGACCGTCAAAGTTCCATTGGGGCATGGGAATACACGATTCCGAAAGATGCTGATGCCACGACAACAAACTGGGGGAAATTTATTGAAGCTACCGAACGGATGGCTTTTGATGCAAAAAAATTCTTCTGGTGGAGAGCCTTCAAAGAAGTAGGCACGGGCGTTGCTGGCGATTTATTCATCCATTTATTAAGTGGAAGTCATTTCATGACTAATTCAAAAGGCCCCGAGACGATATACAGTACTGGCCAGTTTAGCTATTGGAAAGATGGACGAAATCTTCCAGATGTGATGTCGGGTGTGATGCAGTACCCTGATAGCCCAGAACATCCAGCTTTTCAGATGACCTTACAGGTAAACTTTATTAGTGGTACTGGTGGTCAGGAAATTATTCAATTGATTGGTTCTGAGGGAGTTATTAGAGTGCAGGGCAATAATATTTCGATAAAACACAGTCTGATGCCCGAAGCCCCAGGTTTTGGTGGCTACGATTCGGTCTTTACTTTTGCAAAGAGTATGCAAGACGAAATGACAGCCGAATACAACGCTAAATGGACCACAGAGCAACGAAGAAGAAAAACCAAGGAAGACATTATTTTCAAAGCTCCCGACGGCTACGATGACCATCTTGACCATTTTACAAACTTTTTTGATGCCATTCGTACAGGAAAACAAGTTGTTGAAGATGCCGAATTTGGTTTCAGAGCAGCCGTACCTGCTTTGGCTTGTAACGAAAGCTTTTTGACAAAGAAAATAGTGAAGTGGGACCCTGTGAATATGAAGTTGAAGTAAAAGCGTAATTGGCACACGGATGACGCAAATACGAAATATAGCAAGGATTTTCACAGGCTAAATTCAGTTATCCGTGAAAATCCGTGTTGACGATAGGTATCAGTGCCATCCGTGTGCCATCCTGACCAATCACAAAATAGGCATTACGGGCAATAGCGCATGGGTAAACCACGACGAAGAATCCATTTCAAAAGAGGGTAAAAGTACATTTTCTTATGAGGTACGCCTTCTGGAAAAAATCAACGGAGCATGGAAACTCGTAGGGCAGTCGGTTCACCAGTATAAAAAGTAGTTTCTAATAAAGGCTGCTCGTTTTGGGCAGCCTTATACAATCATTGAACACAGCTAATATTCCTAAAACGGATACTTACATTCACTCGTCTGAGTCGTAACTTATTGCCATTCGAAGCATCAATCAATTTTTCCAGCATAATAAATCGGCACAAAGTTTAGTTCATCTTGCACACCCAATTTTGCTTTTGAATAGATAATCGCTTTTTGGATATGCGAATTTTCAAGCATCAATTGATGCAAACTTCTTAGCCTTCCTGCCGAACCATATTTTACTTCAATAGGTATTATTTCGCCCTCTTGTT
>JBGAVQ010000411.1:0-3355 GCA_044228045.1 Spirosomataceae bacterium | reverse complement strand
GGTTGTTGCAAGATGATAATAAAGCCACACTGATTAAGGAGAGTGCGATTAGGGTTTCCATTTTTGTAGGTTTTGTGCCATCCTAAAATACAAGCGTATTTTAGGATGGCGGGTTGGAGTCAATTGAATACAAAAAATTAGTGTTTCATGTGGCTGCCATCGGCTTTCTTACCCATACCGTTTTGGAAGCAGTGGATAGCGCAGGCAACACCTTTTAAGCTATCATGGACGTTTCCAATTACTTTTCCCTTGGCATCTATAATGTCACAAGTTTCGTCGGGATTATCCTTGATGGTAAATTCTAACTCTCCCTTGGCATTGTAATAGCTTTTTCCATCTTTTCCCATACTACCCATTTTTTTGTTGGTCTTGGCATCTATCAAGTTACCCTCTCCATCCACAAAGGCAATTTTATGTCCCTCATGGTCTTTGATGATTTGGTCCTTGGTTACCAGCCCCACACTTGTGCCTTTGCTGTCCGTAACCTTACCATCTTTACCAATACTAAAAGGATGTTTGTAATTGGATTGGGCAAAGGCAAATGTTGATACAATAGACAATAGGGCGATAAAAGCCCCGATTCGGAATAATTGGTTTGTTTTCATTTTGATTGAAATTGATTGTTAATTAAAATTTTAAAAATTGGTTCACTTCTGGAAAGTTACAAATAGAACCAGCCCTCCTATAAATGATAATAATCATCCATTTGAGATACTTTTTCCACTTTTGAGGGGGCTCATTTCCTGTTTGACAACATGCTTTCATCTATCTTACATTACGTGCCCTTCCATTGGGTTGCTGCCTTTTTTGAAAATGTATTCGCTGTTGAGCAAATACGCTCCCGACACCACAACCTTTTCACCTGCTCGCAAGCCTTCGGTGATTTCGGTATAGTCTTTGTTGGTCGTGCCGACGCTCACCATGCGGCTTTCAAAAGCACCGTCAGCGTTTTCTAACCAGACCGTAACGCCGTTGGTGTCCTGAATAAGAGCGTTAGTGGGTACAGCTATGGTATTTTTTACCTTGCCTTTCAGGGTGATGTAGGCTTGCATACCTGTCTGGTACTCTCGTTTTCCATTTGGAATGTCCACCCGAATTGTGACGATTTTACTCGAAGGCATCAACTCAGGATTGACAAAATTAACCCGCCCCTTAATGATGCGGTCAGCATAGTACGGAATCTCCACAAGGGCTTCCTTTGTTTGATTGAGAAATGGCAATTCGGTGACGTACAATTGTGCCTCTGCCCATAGCATACTCAGGTCGGAGAGCTTCAAGACGGTGCTGCCTTCGCTGAGGTATGAACCCTCTTCGGCAAGAACTTCACTCACTACACCTGCATATTTGCTGTTCACGGTTAGCTTGTTGTTGGGTTGTTCTGACTTCTCCAATTCAGCAATTTGGGCATCGGTCATTCCCCAGAGTACCAATTTATTCTTGGCAGCTTCAACTAATTGTTTAAAGTTGATGTCTGTGTCTTTCAGCACTTTCTGTTTTTGCGAAGCAATCAAGAAATCCCTTTGCGAAGCCGAGAGTTCTTCGCTGTATATATCGTAAATGGGTTGTCCGACTCGTACAAATTCGCCTACGTTGCGTATCAACAGCCTTTCAATACGCCCAGGTATCCGAGCCGTGACGGTTGAGAGTTTGTCTTTGTTTTCGGTGAGCATGGCCGCCAGCGTAATTTCTTCACCGAGTGGCCGCAGGGCTACCGTTTCTACCTGTACGTTTGCCAGTTGTTTTTGTTGGTCACTTAGTTTTAAGCCCTGATTTTTCATGTTGGGGTCAATGACAATTTTGGTCAAAGCCATCTTGCAAATCGGGCAGGTACCAGGCTTCTTTTCCATCACCTGTGGGTCCATTGAGCAGGTATAAAATACATTGTCAGGTACTTTTTCGGCACTTTTAGGTTTGCACGATTCCCAAAGCACCGTTAGCCCCATTAAACCTGCGGTATTGATAAATGCTCGTCTTTTCATTGCATTGAGAGTTCGTTAGATTTTACAAAGCTTTCGCTGTCCATAAGGAATTGGGCGTTTTCAGCAATCGTTTCTTGGCCCGAAAGTCCAGATAGTATCTGAATCCAGTTCCCTTGTTGTAAGCCTGTTTTGACCGTACGGGAGCGGAACGCTCCCTTTTCCTGCACAAATGCGGTTTTGGTTCTGCCCATATCAAGTAAGGCAGTCGTCGGCACCCATAATGCAGCTTGACTGCCAGCATTGATAGAGGCATTGACCAATGAACCGATTTTCAATTTGCCATTTGGATTGCTCAGATATACCCTTGCCTGTGGATTGCGATTGGTGGCCGAAATCATGGGTTCGAGGTAGTTTACTTTACCGAAAAACTGGTTTTCTTCGTTGTTTTCCAACATAATCATCACCGACTGACCTACTTTGACTTTGGGTACATCAGTTGGGTAAAATTCAAGCATTGCCCAGACCGTACCGGTGCTTTGTACATCGAATAAACGTTGTCCTTTTTGCACGTACATACCTTCTTTGAGGGTCAATTCACCGTTTTGAGCGGCAGGTGGCGGCGCAATTGACGAACCAGTTTTTGAACTGCCCATCCCGCTGCTCATGCTGCCACTTCCACCCGAAGGTGAAGGCATTGGGGCCGCCCCCCCAACACCACGCTCGACATTCACACCATTATACGGGCTGTAAATGCTCAATTGCATCGTTGGTTTTTTGTTTTGTTCGACAGCCTTTATTTGCTCAGAAGTTAAGCCCAACAGCGATAGTCGTTGTCTGGCACTTTCTATTAAAACCTGATTATCAGCATCGTTTTGTAACAAAAAAATCAAGTTTTGTTGGGCTGTTACAATTTCTGGACTGTAAATGTCCATGATTTTCTGCCCCTTGTTCACCGCTTGGAACGGATACCGTACATACAGGCGCTCTATTCGACCACCAAAGCGGGTGGCAATACTGTTTAAGGCCCGTGCATCATAACTCAAAAAACCAAAGGCATTGACTACCATTTTTTGAGAGCGGTGCTCTGGCTGGGTAGTTTTTACGCCACTCAACACATATTCATAAGTAGGCTTCACCAGAATCGCTAAACTGTCATTGGACGAAAGTGCTTCGGTAGCACCTCCTTTTTTTACTAAGTCCATCCCACAAATCGGGCAAGAACCTGCTTTGTCTTTCTGAATTTGAGGGTGCATAGGGCAGGTATAAACAGCTTTTTCAGCCGAGACAGCTTCTTTTTTTTCGACTAAATCCATACCGCACACGGGACAGGAACCAGGTTTATCGTAGGTTTTCTCGCCCTCACATTTCATGGTACAGTAATATTGCTTGCCTGCTTTTTTCATTTGCCCCATCATAACCGTTGCTGTATCGCCGTG
>JBGAVQ010000042.1:0-26669 GCA_044228045.1 Spirosomataceae bacterium | reverse complement strand
GGCTGAAATCCGTTGGCTTGGCACAAGGGTTGGAATACCCGGCGGTGTTGGTGTGACAAAGGCTGCCGAAATTCGATTTTCACAGGCTTCAAGAGCCAACAGTTCTCTTTTTGGGCTAAAAAAAGCATCTCTTGGTGTAAGTCCAGCTACCAGTTCAACCGCTGGAATTTCCATGTTTTGGCTTGCCAGTTCAGGCATTTTTTTCAGGCGGCGGGTGGCCGTTTCTTGGTCAATGGTTTGTAATACTTCGTAGAGGCGCACAGCTTTTTCGTAAATAGTGCCAATAGTAAATAAGACCAAGAAAACCGAATTAGTGTATTTTTCAACTTCAAGTCGAGCATCTTGCCGAATCCGGTCAAGGATATTAGCCATGTACCAACCCTGTGCCAACAAACCCGACACATCTATTGAAACTTTCAGGGGATCAAACCCTACGTTGTCGTTTGTTAAATGTGGAAAAATTGCCTGAAAATCTTTTGACTCCATCACCTTCAAGAATTTAAACCCTTTGGTGTTCAGCTGCTTACGAAACTCATCAGCAAACCCAATGGCTTGGTTAAGCAGTTTGTAGCCTTCCATCCGCATTTGCATGGCACACACATCCATTGAGGCTATTAGCTGATATTGCGGCGAGGTGCTCAGGTGTGTGTAGAAGATTTCTCTAAAAAAATGCTCGTCAAAATCAGGGTCATTGACATGAATCAACGAGGCTTGGCTAAACGCTGATAGCACTTTATGCACACTGTGCGTTACGTAGTCGGCACCAGCTTTAATGGCCGAGTACGCCCGCACACGAGGGTGAAAATTGGCATACCCAAACCACGCTTCGTCCATAAACACCTTCACGCCTCGTGCGTGTGCCATAGCCACCACTTTTGAAACATCAATCAGCAAACCGTCGTAGGTACAACCCGTCAGCACGATTACTTTGATGCCCTCTTCTTGTAATTTTTCTTCGATTTCGGCTAAGGATGGAGGTGCAAAAATACCCAGCCGATTGTCAAAATCACTATTGAGATAGCGGGGTAAAGCACCCGACAGCACCACGCCATAATGCACCGACTTATGGCAGTTGCGGTCAATGACTACCTTGTCGCCGGGGCGTACAATGGCCTGCAAAATAATTTTGTTTGACGTAGAGCTTCCATTGGTGACAAAAAAAGTCTTGCGAGTGCCAAATGTGCGAGCAGCTTCTTGTTGTGCCCTGCCTACGGCAAAAGTTGAGTCTAACAACGACCCCAGGCTTTCTACCGAGACCGATAAATCTGCCGCAAAAGTATTTCGTCCCCAAAAATCATGAAAGTCTTTCAAATAAGGTGAATTCCGAAAACTGGCTCCTGCCGAATGCCCTGGTGTATGCCAGCTGTCCATAGAACCTACCACATATTGCCGAAAAGCCGACCAAAAGGGTGTAGCTCGGCGCAAGTTAAAGTCACTCACCAAGCGTTCTAATACGCCAAGAGGGTCATTTTCAAGATTTTCTTTCAAAAAAAAGGCTTCCACGTCTTCGGTTTCGTCCATAATTTCATAGCCCAAGCGTTCACCAGTCAAGATGTAAAGAGGTAATTCGGGTCGAATAGCACGGATGCCCCCTAAGAGTTTTTCTTCTGAAATGGCTTGTTCTTTGCCCGTTTGCAAATTAAATAGCTGCCAATCCAACAAAACTCCCTGCAAATCGCCGTTGGTAGCTACCCATTGCACGGCCTCCACTCCAGTACTTGTTTCAATTATCCGAAACTCTACGCCAAATCGAGTTTTATTTTCTTGCGCCAGTTCGTTAAAAAGCTGTGCTGTATAACTCCGCCAAGCGGGGTCTTCGTCAATGAGCAAAAAAGAACAGAGGAGTGGTTTCATGGTTTGCGCTTTTACTTGGTAGTATAAACCGATTAAAGTTTCACGATTCTTCTTGAAAAATCCAAAAAGAAGACCCAAAAGTTATTAAACGGACTATTGTTAACACCGAGGGGCCATTGGGTTGTATGGCCTTGTGCCTCTGCTGGTGGCCATCTTCAACACTATCCACTTATTAAGCCCATTAGCCCATTCGCTAAAAACTTATGCAAATGAACTGATTTGAATGGCAAATATTTCTACATTTGACTTATGTCATCACCACCCTAAAACCGAACCCATTTTCTCCAAAACCAACACCTCAATGAAAAAGACATTTTTTACCCTTACTATGCTGGTAGTGCTTGCTGCTTGTGGACGTGTAAAAGAAGCTGCCCAAACAGCCGATAATCTCTCTAAATTAGACGATGTTGCCAAAAACATGACCGAAGGCAACGAAGCCGCCACCAAACGCTTGGAAGAACGCCGTGCCAAAGGCGATACATTGGCCATGCCTTACAAAGACCTACAAGCCTTTTTGCCTACTGTAAGCGGATTTACAGCAGAAGGAGGGCCTACTGGTTCAAGCACCAACATGATGGGTTTTTCGCTCTCGACTTGCGAACAAAACTACACTAAGGGTGACTCGCATATCAAAGTGAAAGTGACCGATTATAACGCTGGCTATTCGGCCTTTATGGGGGTAACAGCCATGATGAAGGCTGGTTTTTCGTCAGAGGACGATAACCAAAAGACAGGTGCTGTTAAGCTGGGATTGGATGGAGTTGCTGGCTACGAGACCGTTTACAAAAAAGACAAACGAGCAACCCTTCTGTTGGCCATTGCCGACCGTTTTTTTGTGGAACTTGAAGGCGACAACATAGAAGGTTCAGAACCTTTACAAGAAATTGCTAAAAGTATGAAATTATCAGATTTAGCAGCAAAATAATTTTATTCCCTTATTTTTGCTACCCCTGCGACGACAACGCTCTTCGCAGGTTTTTTTGTCTTATTCTTACGCTTTTTGTGTGAAAAATCCCGATTTCGCCTTTCCGTCACCCGATTCTCGTTTCTCTCGCCGAGAAGCACTCAACCATTTGCTTGTCGCTGGGGCTTCTACGCTTATTGGCTGTTCGTCGTCTGGTAAACAACAGGCCAAGGTCATAGAAAGTGCGCCAACCGAACGGTTCAAAATCGTTATCAAAAATGGTACAGTTTTTAGCGGCGGAATCTTACAAAAACTTAATGTTGGTATTACTGACCAAGGTATTTTGCGCCTACACGAAGCTGATTTACAGGGCGAAAAGGTAATAGATGCTACAGGGAAAATAGTGAGCCCTGGCTTTGTAGATATTCTGGCGGATGATTCGTACAGCCCCGAGCAAAGTTATAAAACCTTCGAGAAATATAAGTTAACCGATGGGCTTACCACGGTGCTTCAACTGCATGGTGGAGCCGAAAACCCAAGTACATTTCACCAATCGTTTGATAAAAAACGCCACTGGACAAACTATGGTGTGGGTATTTTTGTGATGCGAATTAGAGCCATGATGCAAGATGAAGCAGCTCGACTTACGCATGTGGAAAAAATGCTGGACGAAGGGGCATTGGCCGTCTGCCATAGCCTCGAATATCAGCCGACGCCCTATCCTGAAGTATTAAAATACGCCAAGTTGGCTCGCAAATACAATCGCCCTATGTTTTTGCACCTACGGTACTCGTCTCGTGAAAAAGAATTAGATGGTGTAAAAGAAGCCATTCGCTTGGCACAAGAGGCCGGTATTCGTTTGCATATCAACCACTTACACTCTACAGGCGGCACGTTTAATATGCCCGAAGCCTTGAGGCTCATCAAAGAGGCTCGCAAAGCTGGTTCAGAAATCACCTGTTGTATTTATCCTTATACCTATTGGGCCACTTATTTATATTCCAAACGTTTTGACCCAGGTTGGCGAGAAATGTACGGCCTCGATTATCAAGATTTACGACTTGTTGGCACACCTATGCACTTAGATGCCCGCACTTTTGAGCTGTATCGCCGTAAACCAGGGCATTTGGTAGCTGTACCCGAGGGCACGATGCCTTTCAAAACCACTATTGATTTGGCCCTGCAAGAAGATTTTTGTCTGATTGGTTCTGATGGGGGTATCGTGAATGAAAAGGCTGCAAACTCACATCCACGAGGAGCAGGATGCTTTGCAACAGCCATTCGTCATGCTTTAGACATCAACTTACCTTTAGAAAAACTACTCCCTAAGATGACTTCGCTCCCAGCTAACTTGGTGCGTCCTGCACTTACTAATCGAGGGGAGTTAAAAAATGGTTACGTGGCCGATATTACAATTTTTGACCCCAAAACCATCAGAGGAAAAGCCTCGGTTGAAAACCCCAATCAGTTTTCAATGGGTATTGAGGCTGTTATTTTGGCGGGTAAGATTGTCTATCAAAACAGTAAACTCATCGAAGAAGTCGGCCAAGCCATTCGTCTTTCATCTCATCTGTAAAGCTTTCAATCAAAAAAGGCCCACAGAACATTGATCTTGTGGGTCTTTTTTGATGTTTTTTAAATATTTAGGCCAACTTATCTTCTTATTTTTTCAATTGGCTGATTGTTTTCATCCACTATTACAAACACATCTTCGGTCTCTTTTCGCATCAAGTAGCGTTCACGAGCGTATTTTTCAATGAGTTTATTACTTCCCATCACCTCTTGTTGGTCTTTTTTGACTTCCTCTATTTTTTCAAGATAATAGCTAATTTCACTTTTTAACTCCCTTACTTTCCACCACATTCGTAGTTGTGTCAAGCAGTCATTGGGGTCAAAAAACAGCATCCACACCACCCAAATTGCGGCAGAAAGTTTGTATGGATTCACCGCACGAAGGCGTTGCCAGAGAGATATCATAATGATAGAGAGAAGAAATGACAGAATGAGCGAAAAGTATTCCCTCATTCTATCATCTTTTCCTTAAAATTTAAGTCCAGGAAAATATGCTGAGTCACCCAATTCTTCTTCAATACGAAGCAATTGATTGTACTTAGCCATACGGTCTGAGCGTGATGCCGATCCTGTTTTGATTTGACCTGTATTGAGTGCTACGGCCAAATCTGCAATGGTTGAGTCTTCGGTTTCGCCAGATCTATGCGACATGATATTTTTGTAGCTATTGCGCTTAGCAAGGCTTACAGTATCAATGGTTTCAGTTAATGAGCCAATCTGGTTTACTTTTACCAAAACAGCATTAGCTACGCCTTTCTCAATGCCTTCGGCCAGGCGTTTCACATTGGTCACAAAAAGGTCATCGCCAACCAATTGGCATTTGCCTTTGAGGGCATCTGTGTGCAGTTTCCAACCAGCCCAATCGTCTTCGGCCATTCCGTCTTCAATGCTGATAATTGGGTATTTATTCACCCAATTTGTCCAGAAATCCGCCATTTCTGCTGAGGTAAACTCTTCTTTGGTTGATTTCTTGAATATATACTTACCTTTTTCTTCGTTATACAGCTCAGACACAGCAGCATCCATGGCAATAAAAATATCTTCACCTGGGCGATACCCAGCCTTTTCGATTGCAATCAAAATAATTTCTAATGCCTCAACATTAGATTGAATGTTTGGCGCAAAACCACCTTCGTCACCTACGTTGGTAGAATATCCCTTGCTTTTTAACACGCCTTTGAGTGCATGAAACACCTCTGTACCCATTCGTAAAGCATGTGAGAATGTCTCAGCCTTAGCTGGCATCACCATAAACTCCTGAAAATCAATGGCATTATCAGCATGAGCACCACCATTCATGATGTTCATCATGGGTACTGGCAATGTGTTAGCATTTACGCCACCGATGTAACGAAACAAAGGCAAGCCTGCCTCTTGTGCGGCAGCTTTTGCCACAGCTAACGAAACACCCAAAATCGCATTTGCACCCAATTTGCTTTTGTTGGGCGTACCATCCAGTTCGTTCATGATTTTATCAATCATGTTTTGTTCAAACGCCGACAACCCAATGATTTCTGGATAAATTAGCTCGTTTACATTCTCAACAGCTTTTAATACCCCTTTGCCAAGGTAAATGTTTTTGTCATTGTCACGTAACTCAACAGCTTCGTGTACACCTGTTGAAGCACCAGAAGGAACAGCAGCACGGCCTAAGAAGCCATTTTCGGTACGAACATCCACCTCGATAGTGGGGTTTCCACGAGAATCTAAGATTTGTCTTGCATGAACAGATTGAATTGTACTCATCGTCAGTATTGTTTTTTGTTTTGTATTCCAAATGAACCTACAAAATAAGCGACTTTTCTACAATAAAATGAAAGTATTCTTGTAACTTCACCATACTTTCATTAAAGTAAATTCAAAAAATGCAAAATATTATCTGTTTGGTACTATTGTTTTATTTTTCGGTAAAAAGCTTTGCACAAACAAAAGCTGATTCTACCCTGAAAGCCCAAATAATTGAACCCGCCGATTTTGACAAACTATTGACAAATAACATATTAGTCGTTGCTGATTTTCATGCTGATTGGTGTGGGCCTTGCCAAAAAATGTTACCCTCATTTGCCCAACTGAAAGCAGAATATCAGGGCAAAGCCTTATTTATAAAAATCAATTATGACCTCAGTAAACGGCTTGCTCAACGCTACAGCATTGATGAGATTCCGACGATGTTGGTTTTCAAAAAAAATAAGATGGTTAATAGGCTGATTGGCTACATGGATGCCAATACGATGCGGGTTTTATTGAAAGATAGCTTTGATAAACCAGTGGATTAAGGCATATATGAGTAGCTTCTTGGCACTCATTATTTATATTTTTATGCATAAAAGAAGCCGCCTCAGATGGAGCGGCTTGGGGGGGTGAGCTATACTTTAATTTGGCCAAAATAAATTTGCATTTCATTATAAATCAAAGAAATGAATCTGCTCTTGGCCTTTTCAATTAGCAATTTTCACAAATTTGATTGTCTTCATTTGCTTGCTATTTGTAATATTCAAAAAGTAAATGCCATTTGCTAAATCGCTGGCATTGATCCGAAGATTTGTTTCGCCCACTTCTGTTATCATGGTTTTTAGAGCTGTACCATTTGCCGTAACTATTTTGACGGTAGAGGGTTCGCTTGGGTTGTTTAACTCAATCGTAACGATGTCTTTCACAGGATTTGGGTATGTTTTTACTTCGGTATCTTCTCCTACCAAGCTCGCTATCCGACTTTCGCCTGATTCGCCCGGACATGGATTAATAAAGAATACGTTTTCCTGCAAATTAGTTAGGGTTGTATTTCGCTTGATAATGTCCGAGAGTTTCGTGTTGATAACCTGATTTCGGATATTTGCTGGCAAAAATGGATCGTTTTTATAAAAATAAAAATCACCATCCCTTAGTTTTTCAAATTGTACTTTGAGCATTTCGTGCATGGTTCTGCCTACTGATTTTCCAACCAAACGATCTTCTGCCAAAATGCCAACCCATAAGTCTATGTTATTTACGGTTCCATATAGGCTTTGTAATGCTGTTGCTTTGACTGGATCTGAGGTGATTTGAGCGAAATCTCTTGCAGGAGAACCTGTGTAAAAAGCTCTCACGGTGTTGTAGTTTGGCAAGCCGTGATCTCTCCCTCTTTGGATGTTGAGTGCGGCCAAATCTAACCCAAACCGTACTTCACTCGTAGGGCTTCCAAACAGAAAGTTTCGTAATACGCTATTGATTTTATTGTCGGTTTCGTATTGTTTGTGCGTGGCAAATCCTTTTAAAAAGGCTTCGAGCCCATAATCTAATATCATTTGAGTATTAAAAAAAACATCAATCAAATCCAAATCTCCTGGGCCTACTTCCTGGCAGTTATTATTACGAAGAGCAAGTTCATCCGCTACCATTGTATGCCCTATTCGATAGCCAGCTGTGGTAAAGGTATTAGTAATGTCTGGCTGCACATTATCTCTATAATTTACATAATTGTTGAGTGTAACCCCCATGGCAGGCAAAAACTCTTGATAGGTAATGACCTGTATGAGTGCGCCGATTTCCTTTCTTGCTTTTTGATAAATATCCTCATCATTGGTAAGCCCCTGCGACTTTATTCTGTCACAAATCTTGTTGTGTTCTCTTACAAACAAAGTGTGTAACGCAGTAATGCCTGGATGTTCGGCTCCTCGTATATCGCCTGTTACAAAGGTTTTTAAGGTATGGTCTGCATCATTTGCCATACTTGGTGCACTCACGTCTATATTACCTGACTGCTCGCCATCAACGGTATTCCATGGCAAAAAATTACCTGCTGATGTCTTCATTTTTCCGTCACGCAAGGTTCGTAACCATTTTGCACGAGTGGCATCAGAACCATAAACTACTGAGGCATCAATCCATGCCGTATTGAGGTTACTTTGTTGCCGTGTGTTTGTTAGGCCAGTACCAGCACGAACTTCACTTCTAAAAAAAGGAATTTCCTGGGTAAACAAGGTTTCGTCACTGGGTAAAGTAACAGGCACATACTCTGTGCTGCCAGTAGGCGTAAGTGCTATGTCGTGATCCAGAAACTGCCCCCATACATAGACAAACGCACTCAAATTTCGTGAATTAAATTGCGTAACTGGTTCATCACAAAGTACATTAGAGATTTTTCGAGGAGATGGTCGAGTTGCGCCACCTACGGCATTCTTAGGATCACTACGTCCGTATTCTGTTGGCATTTCTCTTAGTAGAGCGATGTCGCTGGCACCCCATTCCTCTCTTTGCCTTCCTGTGTTGTTATTGGTACCATCATACGACCTGTACATAGGATGTGCACCATTAGGTATTGGCTGTATTGGCCCACGTGGCACAAACATGAAAGGACTGCCTTTAATTTCTCCAACAAATTTTCTTTGCTGGGCATAGGTTTTAATACAAAACAGATTTAGCGTGAGAAAGCATAGGCTTGCGAGTAATAGAGGTTTCTTCGTCATCTTTGAGAAATTAGTTGGTTTCTCTATTAGATGTCAAAACTTCTTACTTCTTGCGTTATATCCATAAAAAGTTTTGTATGGATTAAAATGGAGTGCGGAAGCGCAAACAAGTGAAAGATTGAAGGGCTTTTCAATCTTCGTTTTGATGGATAGTTGATTATATTGTCTGATTCTTATTTTTTGAGAGCGTCCAATTTTTCAGCCATTTTTGCTTTAATAGACTGATATGCAGCATCTTTTGAAAGGTTCTTCTGTTCTGTTTCATCCTTTGTTAAGTCAAAAAGGTATTCTTCTCCTGACTTTGCTTTGATGTATTTGTACTGTTTGTCACGTATCGTCGAACCATTCTTGCTATCCGCATTCATGGTATGATCAATTTCTGCATAGACAAAGTCACGAGTAAAACTATTGGCTTCGCTAAACAACGATTTAAAACTCTTTGAATCTTGGTATGTAGTCGTGTTTGTTCCAGCCAAATCGGCAATGGTCGCAAACAAATCGGTGGTGTTTATCAGAGACGCATCAATGCCTTTTCGGCTTATGCCTTTACCTGTAATTATCATCGGAACTCGAATCCCTCCTTCAAACAGTGAACTTTTAGCCGTGGCCGAAGTAAATGGACTTTGGGTTACACTTTCAGGCGTGCCATTATCTCCCAAGAATATGATAACCGTATTGTCTAATTGTTCTTTGGGGATATTTTGTAGCAACCGATTGATTTCGCTATCCATTGCCTCAATTGCCGATAGATACTTAGAAAGATTGGTGTTATTTGGAGGTGTTGAAATCAGACTACTTGATGGTGCATGGAACGGCGTGTGGGCAGCATTGTGAGCTAACCACAAAAACCAAGGTTTAGTCTGTTTTTTAATCCAACTAATAGCTTCGTCTGTAAAGTCCGTAGTGGTATAGGTAGTGGAATTGGCCATTTGTCCATTGATAACCTTAGTCCAATTCGTATAATTTTGAACCTCACCACCCATAAAACCAGCAAAGTAATCTATCCCCATACTGTTAGGATTTGAAGAACCTCCATTCGTATTATCCGACAAATGCCATTTTCCAATGGCTGCATCTGCATAACGATTAGCTGTTTTCTGTTCAATAAATTGCTGAATAGAGGTCGTAGTAAGCTTGATACCACCCGCATTTGCCGTTGGTAATCGAACTACACCTGTTCTAAAACCATATTGACCTGATAAAATGGTAGCACGTGTTGGTGAACATAGTGGATTGGCATAGACCTGTGTAAAAAACAAACCATTTTGAGCCAACTTGTCCAAGGTTGGCGTTTTTGCTTTTTGGATTCCATAATTGGTAAAGCCACTCAATGGATCAATACCTATATCATCACCGATAATCAAAAGAATGTTGGGGGGATTATTGGCAGTACCAGTATTGGTTATATTGCCATCTTCATTTTTTTTACAAGACAACATCATTACCAGGATACAAACACCCCAAATTGATAGTTTTTTAACGTGCATTTGGTTGAAGATTTTTTGGTTATAGACAACCTCCTACTCTCAAATTTCGTAAAAATCTTCTATTTTCACCTATACATGATGAATTTAACAGCACTACTTTACAGAATAAAAACAATGCTCTATTATGTTTCTTTTCAGATAGTTACACCTTAATTGCCCGTATCACCTCTCGTTTTCTAAACGGCCCGGGGTGTTTTTCTACTTTAAACCCCGCTGCTTGCAAGTTTCGCCGCACTTCGCTTTTTGAGCAATAAGTGGTCAAAACACCCCCAGTCACCATGATAGAAGCAAGTTTTAAGAACACATCAACAGACCACAATTCTGGCTGTGCTGCTGGCGCAAAAGCATCAAAATAAACCAAATCAAAAAAATCGTTTGTTTCATATTTTTGGAGCATTATCTGGCACTTTCTGAGTGAAAAATAGCTACTTACGTCGTGCATTTCCTCCCAGCTTAGTTCATGAATTTGTGCCAATAATCGTTTTTTTACCACTTCATCATAATTTAATTTTGACCAATCATTAGGGCCAATAGGATATGCCTCTATACTTGTGTACTCAACCTGAACCGCCAACTTTTCTGATTCTACAAAGGTCAGCAAGGCATTTAAGCCCGTTCCGAAGCCCATTTCAAGCAGTTTTATTTTCGATTTTTGTGCTACAACATATTGAAATCCAAGCTCAATAAAAACCCGCATAGATTCGTCTGTGGCTCCATGAATAGAATGATACCATTGCCCCCGCTCCGAATCCCAGAGTGTGTGGGAGCCATCAGAAGTCATATATAATCGTTCCATATACTAAAAAAAGCCCCACTGCGGGGCTTTATGATTAAGCTAATAATTTCACAAATTGGTCAAACAAGTATCGTGCATCGTGTGGCCCTGGCGATGCTTCGGGGTGATATTGTACCGAAAACGCTGGTAAGTCTTTCCGGCGGATACCTTCAATGGTTTGGTCATTGAGGTTAATGTGCGTGATTTCTACATCTGGATGCGCTTCTATTTCGTCAGCACTTACGGCAAATCCGTGATTTTGAGAAGTTATTTCACACAAACCTGTTAGCAAATTCTTCACGGGGTGATTAAGCCCTCTATGCCCGTGGTGCATTTTATAGGTAGAAATCCCACTTGCCAAAGCCAAAATCTGATGCCCTAAGCAAATACCAAAAAGTGGCTTACCCGTAGCCAACAATTGCTGCACAGCCTCCACTGCATAAGGCATTGCAGATGGGTCGCCTGGTCCGTTTGAGATAAAGAATCCATCTGGATTCCAAGCCAGAACTTCGGTAGCAGGAGTTTTTGCTGGAAAAACCTTACAATAACAGCCTCGGTTTTCAAAATTCTGCAAAATGCTTTTCTTGATACCATAATCTATTACGGCTATGCGCCAGCGAGCATCTTCTGTTCCCACAAAATACGGCACTTCGGTACTCACTACCGACGACAGCTCCAAACCATCCATTGATGGAACTTTGTCCAACTCATGTTGAAGAGCAACTACATCCAAAATCTCTGAGGAAATAATGCAATTCATCGCCCCCTTGGTGCGAATATGCCGCACAATTTGACGAGTATCTACGTCACTAATACCAACAATGTTGGCTTGTTCAAAATATTCTTGTAAAGATGAGTTTGCGGTTAAACGAGAATGAATCGGCGAGTAGTTATTACACACTAATCCACTGATTTTTATATTGTTAGACTCTTCTTCTTGGGGAGTCATCACACCATAATTGCCAATGTGTGAGGTGGTGTTTACAATCACTTGACCAAAATACGACGGGTCTGTGTAAATCTCTTGATAACCCGTCATGCCAGTATTAAAACAAATTTCTCCGCCGTGTGTACCCATTTTACCAATGGCTTTCCCACGGAATAGCGTACCATCTTCGAGTAGTAGTAAGGCTTCTTGGGTTTTCATAGTATTGAGTTGGGGTTGGTTTAAAAAAAGGGCTTCAACGCAACCGTCAAAGCCCTCTTTTATCAACAATCAATATTCATTGTCGTTATTCTTCTTTCTTTTCTTCACTTGGTGCTGCTTCTTCGGTTTCTTCTACAACTTCAGCCGTAGTTTCTACCACTTCTTTCGCTTCAACCACAGCTGGGGCAACGCTTGTTGTAGCGGCTCCTTCTTTACGACGACGACCACGGCGAGTCTTTTTCTTGTCATCTGCTTCGGCAACTGCCAATAGATTTTCGTTAAAGTCCACCAATTCCATCATACAAACTTCGGCATTGTCACCTAAGCGAGTGCCCAATTTGATAATGCGAGTATAACCACCTGGTCTTTCGGCTACTTTCTCAGCTACAATACCAAAAAGCTCTTTTAGCGCAATTTTGTTTTGTAAATACGAGAAAACTACCCTACGAGAGTGTGTTGAATCGTCTTTTGAGCGAGTAATAAGAGGCTCTACATACTTGCGGAGTTCTTTTGCTTTGGCTAATGTTGTCTCAATACGCTTACTCAAAATTAGCGAAGATGCCATATTTGAGAGCATTGCCGCTCGGTGTGAATTAGTTCTTCCTAAGTGATTGTTCTTTTTTCCGTGTCTCATGGTCGTGTTTTTTGTAAGTTGAAAGCAGCAATGCGTTTCCTTTTGCTACTACGGTTAGGTCTGTTACCAGCAGACCCACCTATTACGTTTAATGATAAAAGTAGAAGGGTGGAAAGATTAAAGATAAATTTAATCTTTCCACTTGATAAAATCAGTCTTCGTCTAAACGATATTTGATGACATCCATTCCAAAGGTCAAGCCTTTTTCTTGAACAAGATGCTCCAATTCGGTTAGTGATTTCTTTCCGAAGTTACGGAACTTCATCATATCCGAAATCTCTAAGCGAACTAAGTCACCCAAAGAACGTACATCGGCAGACTTCAAGCAGTTGTAAGCTCTCACAGACAAATCAAGATCTGCCAATGGTGTTTTGAGGAGTTTACGCATTTTGAGCATTTCCTCATCTACCTGATGGTCTTCTTCGCCTTTTGAGGTTTCAAAAGTCATGGTTTGGTCAGAGAACAACATAAAGTGCTGAATCAAAATATGAGCCGCACCTTTTAGAGCATCTTCTGGATGGATAGAACCATCGGTTTGTACTTCAATCACCAACTTTTCATAGTCAGTTTTTTGTTCAACCCGAGTGTTTTCAATCGAATACTTTACGTTTTTGATAGGTGTATAAATGGCATCCATCAAAATATGGCCAAATGGTGGCTCGTTGTTACGAGGCTCATCAGCAGGCACATACCCACGACCTTTTTCTATGATTAGTTCCACTTCGATGTCTTTTTGGTCATCTAAGTGGCAAATCACTAAATCAGGATTTAATACCTGAAAATAAGGGGTGAATTTCTGGATGTCACCAGCTGTAAAAACCGATTGGTTTTTTAGCCTAACCGTGATTTTATTATCCATCACTTCAGACACCTTTTTGAAACGAACCATTTTCAGGTTAAGAATAATCTCGGTCACATCCTCCATCACACCCTCTACCGATGAAAATTCGTGCAAAACGCTGGGGATTTTTACGCTGGTAATGGCATAGCCTTCCAACGATGAAAGTAAAATCCGACGCAACGCATTGCCAATTGTCACGCCATAACCTTTTTCCAAAGGCTTAAATTCAAACACCCCGTGAAAGTCGTCGGCTTTTTCCATTACAACTTTATCGGGCATTTGGAATGCTAATATTGACATACGATTCGGGATTTGGTCAATTGTTGATTACAGGGAAACCGCAGAATAAGGTAGCGGGTACATTTTGGGGTGATTTTGCGAACTCGTCGCAAGTTTCGTACCAAAAAGGCGCTCTGCCTATTCTGCGGTCTTAATATTACTTAGAGTACAATTCGACGATGAGCTGCTCGTTGACGTTCTCTGGAATTTGATCTCTTTCTGGAAAATTTACAAATTTACCAGTCATTTCACTCTGATCCCACTCCAACCAATTGAAACGCTTTGTGTTGCGACCTGCCAAACTATTAGTAATGGCTTCAAGAGATTTTGACTTTTCACGAACGCCCAATGTTTGACCTGGACGAAGCGTATAAGAAGGGATGTTTACTATTTCACCATCAACTAAGATGTGCTTGTGCAATACTAATTGACGAGCCGCACGACGGGTAGGAGCTACTCCTAAACGATAGATAGTATTGTCGAGACGTGCTTCACAGAATTTGAGGAGGTTTTCACCGGTAATACCCTCTTTTACTGCTGCACGGTGAAAAATATTTCGGAATTGTTTTTCAAGAACTCCATAAGTATATTTCACTTTTTGCTTCTCACGAAGCTGAATTGCGTATTCAGACTGCTTCTTACGGCCTTTTCCGTGCTGTCCTGGACCGTAATTCTTACGGGTAAGGGCTTTGCTCGGACCCATAATCGGCTCACCGAACTTGCGAGAGATTTTTGCCTTAGGACCTGTGTATCTTGCCATGATTTGTTTGAAATTAAGATTGCCTGCTTTTGCAAGGCAAAGTTATTTTTTCTTTAAAAACCAGCCTATGAAAGGTAATAACCAACCTTTTCAAAGACCTAAGTTATTTGCTAATGGTTATTAGCTGGAGATAATACTATCTGACTACTAATAACCTAACATAGGGAGCAGCACCGATTAAATACGGTTTGCTAACTTAAATTTTATACTCGACGACGCTTTGGCGGGCGACAGCCATTGTGCGGAAGCGGAGTCATGTCTTTAATAGACAAAACTTCAATACCCGACTGCTGAATAGTACGCATGGCTGACTCACGACCAGACCCTGGTCCTTTTACAAACACTTCGGCTTTGCGCATACCTGCTTCATGTGCTACTTGGGCACAATTTTGAGCAGCCATTTGTGCGGCATAAGGTGTGTTCTTTTTTGAGCCTTTAAAACCCATTTTACCTGCCGAAGCCCAAGAAATTACTTGACCTGCGTTGTTGGTAATAGAGATGATAATATTGTTGAAAGAGGCTCTGATGTGCACCTGTCCAATAGGCTCAACTACCACTACTCTTTTCTTGGCTTTATCTTTTCTTTTGTTTGCTTGCGCCATTTTTGTAACAATTTTGAGGTCATCAGCCAGCCAGACGCTGACCCGAAGTTTACAATTTACTTTACTTGAAACTCGAAACCTGCTACTTACTACTTAGTAGCTTTTTTCTTGTTGGCAACGGTTTTACGTTTCCCTTTACGAGTACGAGCATTGTTTTTTGTGCTTTGACCACGTACAGGCAATCCTTTACGGTGGCGCAAACCACGATAACAGCCAATGTCCATCAAACGCTTGATGCTCAATTGTACCTCTGAGCGCAATGCACCTTCGGTCTTGAACTCATTAGCAATGATTGAACGAATAGCATTAGCTTCTTCGTCAGACCAATCTTTGGCCTTTTTGTCTAAATGGATTCCTGCTTTATCAAGAATCGCTTTAGAAGTGCTACGACCAATGCCGTAGATGTAAGTGAGGGCAATTTCGCCTCTCTTTTTGTCTGGTATATCAACCCCTGCGATACGTGCCATATTGAATTATCCTTGTCTTTGTTTGAACTTAGGGTTTTTCTTGTTGATAACGTAAAGTTTGCCTTTGCGGCGAATGACCTTACATTCAGCACTACGCTTTTTGATAGATGCTTTAACTTTCATTGTGTTACTTGGTTTTGAGGAATGAGCAATAGGGAGTAAAACTAACCCACGTATTACTGCTTAACCTTATTTGTACCGATATACAATCCGAGCTTTGCTCAAATCATACGGAGACATTTCTAATTTTACTCGGTCTCCTGGCAAGATTTTGATGTAATTCATCCGCATCTTTCCAGAAATATGAGCAACTACTTCGTGCTTATTTTCGAGTTGCACCCTAAACATTGCGTTGGAGAGTGCTTCTAAAATAATGCCGTCCGTTTCTATAGAATTCTGTTTTGCCATGTATTCGTTTGAAAATTTTACTAATCCAATTCATCATTGCTACGGCGAACCGTTCAGAATTAGCGTTAGACACTCACCGCCAAACTCGTCTCTGCCAAAACTTGCTCGATATATTCAAAAGTTGTCAGAATATCTGCTTTCCCCTTGCGAATAGCGACTGTATGCTCAAAATGGGCAGATGGTAAACGGTCTTGTGTGCGAATTGTCCAACCATCTTTTTCTTGTACTACTCCTTTTTTACCCAAGTTAATCATCGGTTCTATGGCCAGCACCATTCCTTCTTTTAGTTTGGGGCCATCGCCACGTCTTCCATAATTTGGCACTTCGGGACCTTCGTGAAGTTTTTTACCTACACCATGCCCAACCAATTCTCGAACAACTGAGTAACCGAAGCCTTCTACATAACGCTGCACGGCAAACCCAATGTCTCCAATTCGATTGCCTACTACTGAAACCTGAATCGCTTTGTAGAGTGATTCTTTGGTGCGTTGTAATAAGTTTTTGACTTTGGGAGAAATCTCCCCTACAGCATAAGTATAAGCACTGTCGGCATGATACCCATTCAAAAAAACACCACAGTCAATCGAAACTATATCTCCTTCTCGCAATTCGTATTTACTTGGAAAACCATGAACTACTGTCTCATTGACCGAAATACAAAGTGCTGCTGGGAATCCATTATAATTCTTGAATGATGGGAATCCGTTGTGGTCGCTTATAAATGTTTCAGCGATTTGATCCAACTCTTTGGTTGTAACACCCGGACGAATACGCTTAGCTACTTCGGCGTGGGCTTTTCCAAGAACCACTCCACTTGTTCTTATTAGCTCTATTTCTTCGTCAGATTTATAGTAAATCATTAGATTATTCGCCAAATGCCGAAACGTAATCAGTTCTTCCTTTTACTCTTCCCGATTGCATAAGCCCTTCATAACGACGCATCAATAAGTAACTCTCAATTTGTTGTAAGGTATCAAGTACAACCCCTACTAAAATCAAAAGTGATGTACCACCAAAAAACTGAGTAAACTGACGAGTTATACCAAATAAACTTACAATTGCAGGCAAAATAGCAACAGCAGCCAGCATGATACCCCCAGGAAGGGTGATACGATCTAGCACAGTAGCGATGTAACTTGAAGTAGCTTCGCCTGGCTTTACACCTGGAATAAATCCACCGCTACGCTTCAAGTCATCTGCTATTTGTGTTGGGTTGATAGCAATAGCCGTATAGAAAAATGTAAATATGATGATTAACAGGGCGTAGAGAACGTTATACTGCCAAGTTGTATAGTCAGCAAAGGCCGTGGCTACTGCGTTTGCGAAATCACTCTTATCAGCAAATAAAGAAGAAACCAGTGAAGGAATAAACATCAATGCCTGAGCAAAAATGATAGGCATTACACCTGCCGAATTTAGCTTTAAAGGAATATACTGACGCTGTCCACCTACTACTTTGTTACCTACTACTTGTTTGGCATACTGAACTGGAATCCTACGAACCGCTTGTGTCATTGCTACGGCACCCAATACTACAAAGAACAGTGCTACCATTTCAAAAATAAACAACAATGCACCGTTTGTACCACGAGCCATCGCTTCACCAATAATTGCACCAGGGAAACGAGACACGATACCAATCATAATCAAAAGCGAGATACCATTACCAATCCCTTTATCGGTAATACGCTCACCCATCCACATACAAAAGATAGTACCTGCCACTAAGATAAACACCCCATAAATCGTAAAGAAACTACGATCAATCAAGAGTGCTTCAGCAGGAATTTGGGTACGCAAATAAGTAAACGCTTGGGCGGCAGTAACAGCAATAGTCAACACCCTTGTAATTTGGTTCAACTTACGACGACCCGACTCCCCATCTTTCTGCATTTTCTGAAAATACGGAAGTGCGATGGTTAGTAATTGGATGGCAATAGAGGCTGAAATGTAAGGCATGATACCAAGGGCAAAAATGGACGCATTCGAGAATGCCCCACCCAAAAAAGTATCTAACAAACCTAACAGACCGCTTTGCGTTTTGTTTAGTTGTGCGGCATCTACGCCAGGTAGCACAATGTATGCCCCAAGACGATACACTGCAACAAACAATAGTGTGTTAAGAATACGTGTTCTTAACTCCTCTATTGAGAAAATATTCTTGAAAGTTGTGATGAGTTTGTTCATTGCTTGCGCTTCCTAAACCTGTTGTTTCTCAGGGTTTTAGAAAAGAAACTTTCAATTAAATTTTTATGGCTTTACCGCCAGCATTTTCAATTGCTTCGATAGCTGAGGCCGAAAACCCATCGGCTTGCACTTCGAGGGCGGCTTTCAAATCGCCACGGTTTAACACTTTTACTAAGTCGTTTTTACCAACCAAACCATGTTTGTAAAGCAAATCCTTGGTAACCACTTTTGCATCTGTTTGTTCAACTAATGCTTGAATTGTATCAAGGTTTACCGCCTTAAATTCAACACGGTTAAAGTTTTTAAATCCGAACTTTGGTAAACGACGTTGTAGTGGCATTTGACCACCTTCAAAACCACGCTTACGTGAATAGCCTGAACGTGAGTGAGCACCTTTATGGCCACGAGCAGATGTTCCACCTAAGCCTGATCCGGTTCCTCTACCTACTCGCTTTTCTGAGTGTGTGGCTCCTTGAGCTGGTTTTAATGAGCTGAGATTCATTATCTTATGCGATTTCTTCGACTTTGACCAAATGATTTACTACTCTGACCATTCCTGCAATAGCTCCATTCATTTCAACCTCTACAGAGCGGTTGATTTTACCTAAGCCCAATGCTTTTATTGTTCGTTTCTGAACTTCTGGACGGTCTATGGTGCTTCTTACTTGAGTAATTTTGACCTTCGCCATTGTTTTACTTGGTTGTAGGTTGAGTCTTTAGCATCTAAAAAGATAGATGCAAGTAACGCCCCTGTAACTAATTATCCGTTAAATACTTTTGACAACTTCACGCCACGTTGCATAGCTACTGCATGTGGAGCTCGCATTTTTGTGAGCGCATCAATTGTTGCTTTTACTACGTTGTGTGGGTTTGATGAGCCTTTTGACTTGGCTAATACATCATGAATACCAGCACTTTCGAGTACAGCACGCATAGCACCGCCAGCAATCACTCCAGTACCTGGCGCAGCTGGCTTGATGAGTACAAAACCGCCACTAAATTTACCTTCCATTTCGTGTGGAACAGTACGTTTCAATAAAGGCACTTGTACTAAATTTTTCTTTGCGTCTTCAATGCCTTTAGCGATAGCATCTGTTACTTCGTTAGCTTTACCTAAGCCGTAACCTACCACGCCGTGACCATCACCAACTACCACGATAGCAGAGAAACTGAATCGGCGACCACCTTTTACCACTTTGGCTACTCGGTTTACGGCTACCACTTTCTCTTTTAGGTCTGCTTCGTTAAATTTTGTAGGTCTGTTAAACATATCTTTGTTAGAATTTTAAGCCTGCTTCTCTGGCTCCGTCTGCCAATGCTTTAATTTTTCCGTGATACAAATATCCATTGCGATCAAATACTACATCGGCAATGCCTGCAGTAACTGCTTTTTCGGCCAATTTTGCCCCTGTTTGCTTGGCTATCTCAACATTGGCGTTTTTTGTATCTACCTCTTTAGATGAAACACTAACAAGGGTTTTGCCTGCTGAGTCATCAATGATTTGTGCATAAATCGTTGTGTTAGAACGAAATACAGATAGTCGTGGACGAACGGGAGTACCCGAAACCTTTGCACGAATGCTATATTTAATGCGTTGTCTGCGTGAATCTTTCTGAGTTGCCATGATTTTTCTTTCGTATGTCGTGAAACAAACTAATGATTAGCCAATGTGCTTAAAATTAGTGTTTATTTCTTCTTACCAGTTGCCTTACCAGCTTTGCGGCGAATTTGCTGACCAACAAAACGAATCCCTTTTCCTTTGTATGGTTCAACTTTGCGGAGTGACTTGATTTTTGCCGAAACCTGGCCAATAAGTTGCTTGTCAATCCCTTCTAAAATCACTTTAGGGTTTTGACCTTTCTCACTAAGGGTTGCCAATTTCAATTCACTCGGCACTTGCAAGAAAATAGCGTGAGAGTAGCCTAAGGTAAGTTCAAGCACATTGCCTTGATTAACGGCCTTGTAACCCACACCCACAATTTCGAGCTCATGTTTGTATCCTTGACTTACGCCAGTTACCATGTTGTTGATCAATGAACGATACAACCCATGCAACGCCTTATGACGTTTTTGTTCCGTAGGACGCTCAACATTAAGTTCTGTTCCTTCTATTTTAACTGAAATATCTGGATCTACTTGCTGAGTTAATGTTCCTTTGGGGCCCTTTACCGTAACTAAGTTATCAGAACCTACGTTTACTGATACACCAGCGGGCAAAATGATTACTTTTTTACCAATACGTGACATTTTGTTACTTTTTATGCTTGATATTGTGGGTATAGTACCCTTTTCAGCTTCGTTGTACAGCATACAAGGAATTTATCCTTATTGCTACTTCTTTACGAAATCAATAAACGTAGCAAAGCACTTCTCCACCTACATTAAGGGTGCGAGCTTCTTTGTCTGTAATAACCCCTTTCGATGTAGAAAGGATAGCGATACCCAGACCATTCAGAACCCGTGGAAGTCGTGTTGCTCCGGCATACTTACGCAAACCAGGTTTACTAATTCTGGTGAGATTCAAAATAGCCGACTGCTTAGTGACAGGGTTATATTTCAATGCAATTTTGATTGTGCCTTGAACTATTCCATCCTCAAACTTATAGTTTTGGATAAAGCCCTTGTCATAAAGAACTTTGGTTATTTCTTTTTTAATATTGGATGCAGGAATTTCAACAATCCGGTGACGAGCCTTGATGGCGTTTCGGAGTCTCGTTAAGTAATCTGCAATTGGATCCGTTGTCATGGTAAATTGACGTTTAACATCCCGCTTCGCAAAACGGACTGCAAAGGTACGGGTTTGAAATGATATATCAAAACTTTCTTACCAGCTTGATTTGGTTATCCCAGGGATTTTACCCTGCGATGCCATTTCTCTGAACTGGTTACGGCAAATGCCGAACTTACGCATGTAGCCTTTGGGGCGACCAGTTAGCTTGCAACGATTGTGCAAACGAACAGGGGAGGCATTACGAGGAAGTTTATCGAGTCCCTCGAAGTCTCCAGCGGCTTTCAAGGCGGCACGTTTGGTGGCATACTTTGCTACCAGTGCTTCTCTTTTTCTTTCTCTTGCCTTAATGGATTCTTTAGCCATTGTGTAGCTCTTGGTTATTAATGATGCAAGTTTATTTCTTTGATGCAAAAGGCATTCCTAATGCTTTGAGTAATGCGTGGGCTTCTTCGTCAGTATTAGCCGTCGTTACGAACGTAATATCCATACCTGAAATTTTCTGAACCTTATCAATCGAAATTTCTGGGAAGATAATTTGTTCTTTTACGCCAAGCGTATAGTTGCCTTTTCCATCGAAACCTTTGTCGTTGATACCTTTGAAGTCTCGCACACGAGGAAGAGACACCGAAACCAAACGATCTAAAAATTCGTACATTCTATCTCCACGAAGGGTAACTTTAGCTCCGATGGGCATATTTTCACGGAGTTTAAAGTTTGAGATTGCCTTTTTCGATTTGGTTGGTACAGCTTTCTGACCGGTAATCTGAGTCAATTCATCCACACCAATGTCAACTAATTTTTTATCTGCAACTGCAGCCCCTATTCCTTTATTTACTACTATTTTGGATAAAGAAGGCACTTGCATTACCGATTTGTACTGAAATTTTTCTTTCAGCGAAGGTACGATTTCCTTGTAATATTGTTCTTTTAGTCTTGCCATTGCTTTACTCAATTTTGTGGATTTCCGACCCACTATTTTTTAGGTTATCAAATGAGATCAACCCATTTTTTAGATAAACTCACCAGTAGCTTTGCTAAAACGCTGCAATTTGCCATCAGCGTTGACTTTGCGGCCTGTGCGGGTAGCTTCGCCAGTTTTTGGATCAACCACCATCAAGTTGCTGATGTGTATTGAGCCTTCAACTTGCACGATTCCACCTTCTGGCGTTTGTGCAGTTGGCTTTACATGTTTGGTTACCATGTTTACCCCTTCAATAATAGCACGTTGTTTTTCAACAAGCACTTTCTTTACTACGCCTGTTTTGCCTTTCGAGTTACCAGCAATCACCTGAACGGTATCGCCAGATTTGATGTGCATTTTGGGCTGTTTGTTGTATTTTCTTTCCATTGTCTTGTAAGTCGTAAAGGATTGGCTTAAATTACTTCGGGAGCCAATGAAACGATTTTCATAAATTGTTTCTCTCTCAACTCACGGGCTACTGGTCCGAAAATACGGGTTGCCCGTGGCTCATCTTGGTTATTGAGCAATACCACCGCATTGTCTTCAAAACGGATGTATGAACCATCCTTGCGACGGACTTCTTTCTTGGTACGAACAATAACAGCTTTTGATACTGTTCCTTTTTTCATGTTCGACGAAGAAAGCGCTTGCTTCACAGTAACGACTACTTTGTCGCCTACCGATGCGTAACGCTTACCCGTTCCGCCCAACACACGAATAACAAGCACTTCTCTGGCTCCGCTATTATCCGCCACATTGAGTCTGGATTCTTGCTGTATCATTTCTTTAAATAGTTATCTGTTAATCGCTATCTATTATCGGGTTGATAAAGATAACTGGTAACTGAAAAGTTACTTCGCTTTCTCAACGATTTCGACTAATCTCCAGCGTTTGTTCTTGCTAAGAGGGCGAGTTTCCATTACTTTAATAGTATCGCCGATTCCGCAATCATTGTTTTCGTCGTGAACCATGAGTTTGGTAGTCTTTTTCATGAACTTACCATAAAGCGGGTGTTTTACCTTACGCTCAACGGCTATCACGCACGACTTTTCCATTTTGTTGCTCACCACCCGCCCAACACGAACTTTGCGGAGATTTCTTGATGATTTTACTGCTTCTTCCATGTTAATTATCATTTGCTGCTCTTAACAGAACAATTCGTTGGCAGTATGACTTACTGATTGTTTTTCTCGGTCAAAATGGTTTTCATACGAGCAATCATCCTACGTGACTGTCTAATTCGCATTGGATTCTCAATAGGAGAGATGGCGTGTGCCATTTCTAATTTTGCCAATTGATCTTTCTCTGCTGCCAATTGCTCGTTGATAGCTTCAACCGAAAGGGCTTTGATTTCTGAATTTTTCATCGTCTTAAATTCGATAAGTAGTTAGTTAATAAGTCAAAGCTTTTTCTTTCGACTTAAAACCTTACAACTATTTTATGCCTCTTCTTGGTAATCACGACGGACTACGAAACGAGTTTTCAGGGGTAATTTTTGAGCTGCCAAGCGAAGGGCTTCATTTGCCAATGCTAAAGGAACACCTGTTGCTTCAAAAATAATCGTACCTGGCTTGATTTGGGCAACCCAGTATTCAGGGGCACCTTTACCTTTACCCATCCGCACTTCGGCTGGCTTTTTTGTGATTGGCTTATCAGGAAAAACCCGAATCCAAACTTGACCTTCACGCTTCATCGCACGAGTTACGGCGATACGAGCAGCTTCAATCTGACGAGCCGTAATACGACCCGGCTCCAAAGATTTGATTGCAAACGAACCGAAAGCGATTTCCTGACCACGAGTAGCAAGACCTTTGATTCTGCCTTTCTGTTGCTTGCGAAACTTTGTTCTTCTCGGCTGTAACATTGTTTGTATAATTTACAGTCATTTGTTAGGGTCGGTGTTTTTTATTACACCCCAAACATCAGACTATCTCTTGTTATTATTGTTCTTTTTGCGACGCTTTGCAGCATCATCACCACTTCCACCACGGTCATTATTACGACGACGATCGTCACTTCCCCCCTTACCACGACGGTCGTTTCGGTCTCCTCCACGGCGCTCATTACGATCTCCTCCACGGTCTCCACGGTCGTTGCGGTCACTTGATTGAACAGCCGCAGAAGGCGACAAGTCACGCTTGCCATATACTTCTCCCTTGAATATCCAAACTTTTATACCGATTTTTCCGTAAACAGTTTGCGCTTCAGAAATAGCGTAATCAATATCAGCACGAAGCGTATGCAAAGGGACACGACCTTCTTTATATTGCTCTGTACGAGCCATTTCGGCACCACCCAATCGGCCAGACAATTTAACTTTAATACCTTGTGCACCTACCCGAATTGTTCCAGCGATGGCTTGCTTCATGGCACGGCGGAATGAAATCCGAGCCTCAAGTTGCTGTGCGATTGTTTCGCCAACAAGTTTGGCATCAAGTTCGGGGCGTTTGATTTCAAAGATGTTTATTTGAACATCTTTGTTGGTTATCTTTTTAAGCTCCTCCTTAATTTTATCTACTTCGTTACCACCCTTACCAATTACTACACCTGGACGAGCCGTATGGATA
This sequence comes from Spirosomataceae bacterium, assembly GCA_044228045.1. Lineage (GTDB taxonomy): Bacteria > Bacteroidota > Bacteroidia > Cytophagales > Spirosomataceae > JAXLVB01. Next base: position 2,047 of record JBGAVQ010000042.1, on the reverse strand, counting down.
GTGAGGGTAATACGTTTTACCGTGCGTTCGATAACCACTTTGGCGATAGCACCTTTCGGGATACGGGCCTGAACGTATTTACGGATTTTTTCGTCTTCAATCAGTTTTTCAGCAAAGGTTTTACCACCGTACCAGTTGGAGTCCCAACCACGGATGATGCCAAGCCGCAAACCAACAGGATTAATTTTCTGTCCCATGTTGAGTCTGTTATACTTCGGTTGATTGTTCTTCGATTACTACTTCATCTGCTGCCGCTACCACTAATGTAATGTGATTAGAGCGTTTGCGAACACGATGTGCACGACCTTGTGGAGCTGGCTGGAGACGTTTCATAAACGCACCTCCGTCCACAAAGACAGTCTTGACATAGAGTCCAGCATTTTCGAGTTTAAGTTCTTCCTCAAACTTTTGTTGCCAGTTGGCAATAGCCGACAACAACACTTTACGCATGGTGGGCGCAGCACCTTGAGGCTGATATTTCAGAATGCTGAGGGCTTTGCTAACCTCTTGTCCTCTAATCAAATCTGCGATGAGTCGCATTTTTTGAGGCGAAGTAGGCACATTTCTCAATATTGCTCTTGCTTCCATTTTTTTAATTTCGGATTTCGGACTTCGAATTTTGGATGAGTATGCAAATTTTAATTTCGGCATTCATTTTCCAAATTCCTCTTTCCTGATTATCTCTTGCCTTTATCTTTTTTGGCGATGTGACCTCGGAAGTTCCGAGTTGGGGAAAATTCACCAAGTTTGTGACCTACCATGTTTTCTGTAACATAAACAGGAATAAACTTGTTGCCATTGTGAACTGCAAACGTGTGTCCCACAAAATCTGGGGATATCATCGAACGACGTGACCACGTTTTGATGACTGACTTTTTACCTGAGGTGTTCATCTTTTCGACTTTGATGTTCAGGCGAAAATCAATATAAGGTCCTTTCTTTAATGAGCGTGCCATTATTTCTTCCTCTTACTGATGATTAACTTATCAGAATATTTTGTTAAGCTACGTGTTTTCTTTCCCTTGGCAAGGAGACCCTTGCGTGAACGTGGATGACCACCCGAAGCACGACCTTCGCCACCACCCATTGGGTGATCAACTGGGTTCATGGCTACACCACGAACTCGTGGACGAACACCTAACCAACGGTTACGACCTGCTTTGCCTTTGGATTCGTTCATGTGGTCAGCGTTAGACACAGACCCAACGGTAGCCAAACAAGCAGAAAGCACCATACGAGTTTCCCCAGAAGGCATCCGCAAAATAGCATATTTGCTTTCACGACCTAACAACTGAGCATATGTGCCTGCACTACGAACAATTTGTCCGCCTTTGCCAGGGTGAAGCTCTACATTGTGTACAATTGTACCAATAGGCATTGAGCCAAGTGGGAGAGCATTACCAACTTCTGGTGCTACGCCTTCGCCAGACATTATGATGCGACCAACGACAAGCCCTTTGGGAGCTAAGATGTATCGTTTTTCGCCATCGGCATATTGCACAAGTGCAATACGAGACGAACGATTGGGATCGTATTCGATAGTAAGTACCTCCGCTGCTATACCGTGTTTATTGCGTTTGAAGTCAATTATACGATACCGACGCTTGTGGCCACCACCTATGTAACGCATGGCTCTGTGGCCTTCGTCGTTACGTCCACCCGTTCTTTTAATAACCGCCAAAAGGCTTTTCTCGGGTTTGCTTGTCGTGATGTCGTCAAAGTTTGGCGCAACACGATTTCGCTGTCCTGGGGTTATTGGTTTTAACTTTCTGAGTGCCATTTTTTTACTTAATTACTTTCTTTATTCCCTGGATACTATTATTAAGAAAGTCGGTTTGCATCAACCCGCAGGGTTCGGGGATATACCTTTTTGAGTTGAAGTGTTAAAGGAAAAAGATTAAAGAAAATACTGCTTTATACTTTTGCCTGCACGCTTTTAACTTAACCTAAATAGCTGAGTAAAAATCAATTACCTCGCCATCAGCAACTGTAACAATTGCTTTTTTGAAAGTAGAAGTTGTACCAGAAGTAACTCGGCTTTTGGTGC
>JBGAVQ010000041.1:0-26863 GCA_044228045.1 Spirosomataceae bacterium | reverse complement strand
CAAAATGCGCTATTACTTCAACTCCCGCCATGTCCACAGGGCGAGGCCTGTTTCTACAATGGCAAAGCCAATCAAAGCTGGCTTTGCCAAGCCCAACAATACAAAAACCACCAGCCCACCGCAAAAAATGAGCCGCCCCAATACGGTTGCCCACACTACTTTATCGTTGCCGTATTTGGCCATGTAGTAATAGTATATAGACAAAACCAGCACCAACATCCCCATTAACCGAATCCAGATTTCGGTAGTGGATTCCATGCCAACAATACCCAATAGCACATTAGGAATAAACAACAATTGTGCGCCAGCAAGCAATACATAGATCATTTGCCCATACATGGATTTATAGGTCTTTTGCATAATTAGGTTAAAGGTTAAGTTGATAAAAAATGGGTTAATTCTACATTGTTCTTCACATAAAACGACGGACTTTTGCCTGTAAATTCCGTAAAATCTTTGATAAAGTGAGACTGGTCATAATAGCCAGACTGATAGATAAAATCTTGCCAATCAGACACTTGCCAGCGTTGACTTGCCAATAATGAACACAAATAACCTATTCGCCTTATACGAGCGTAGTACTTGGGACTTACGCCGACTTTCTGCAAAAATTTTCGTTCAAATTGCCGCCTACACATATACAGCTCGCTCATCAAGTCACTCACATTAACAATACCCCGTTGGGTTACAATCAAGTTAGCGGCATAATCTGTGCGGTCGGGGGTGGGATTTTGGCGGAGGAGTTGGCAGTTCAAAAACTGTTCGAGTAAGGCCATACGCTCCTCAATTGTGGTTGATTCTTCAATTTTGTCACTCAATTCATCAAGCGACTTTCCTAATACATCTCGAAGGTTTACTCGCTCATCCGAAAACTCATACATCGGCAATCCAAACAGCGTATTCAGTGCGGCTGGGCGAAACACAATACCTACCATACCTATTTGGCCAGATAACTGAAATTGATAACTCTTAGTAGCTTGTCCTGTTAAAAAATTCTTAGGAACCAACCCATCGTTTAGCTTTTGTGACGTAACCCGATACGGCGTGCCGTAATTGAACACCATAGAAGCAAACCCGTTTGGTGGCGACTCTATTTGCATAGGCTTTGCCAAACGAGCTGGCGACTCCCACACAAAAAAGCACTCTACAAAGGGTACTAAATGGGCCGGTGGCGTAACTTTACGATAAATCATTTACAGAACGGGATAAGCCTAATACATCGAATATTACGCTTTTTGCAACGTATCTACAAATTACATCTTCTTTTTTTACCAAGCGGTCAACAAAATGCAACGATTGTCGCTTGTAAGTAGTCTAAAATTTCCTGAATTTCAGACCCGAATTGATAATATTTGCACAAAGCCAGAAATAACCTACTCATTACTTCCTATTTCTTACCTCATTATTATCAACTACTCTCTTAACACCACAAACCATGCCTCTCAGCCTCGATGCCTATCGCCAAGAAGTAAGCCAAGAACTGGATCGAATCTTAGCCTATTGGCAAACTCATGCCCCCGATACCGTAAACGGTGGTTTCTATGGCCGTGTAAGCGTAGAGAATGTACCCGACACCAAGGCCAGTAAATCAATCGTACTCAACGCCCGCATTTGTTGGACATTTTCGGCGGCTTATTTACTTTTTAAGAAGAAAGAGCACCTCGACCTTGCCAAACGAGCTTACGAATACATACGCACGTACTTTCGTGACCCACAGCATGGTGGTGTTTACTGGACAGTCAAAGCAGATGGGTCGCCCGAAGAACGCAAAAAACAGCTTTACGGACAGGCATTTGCCATTTATGGCTTAAGCGAATATTACAAAGCATCGGGCGACAAAAATGCACTGACTTTTGCCATTGAACTCTGGCAATTGGCAGAACGCTACGCCTTTGATAAAAACCGAGGGGGTTACATAGAAGCCTTTGCGCCCGATTGGTCGCAAACAGACGATTATATCTTGTGCCGAGGCGACAGACGGAAGTCCATGAATACGCACCTACATTTGATTGAGGCGTTTACCAACCTGTATCGGGTTTGGAAAAACGCTACCCTACACAAGCAAATCGTTGGGATGCTCCAAACTGCTTTTATGGAGCATATTATTGACCAGAAAACCTATCGAATGCGTTTGTTTTTGGGAGAAGATTGGAGTGTAAAATCAGAAGAAATCTCTTACGGGCACGACATTGAAGCCTCGTGGCTCTTGCTCGAAACCGCCGAAGTGCTGGACGACAAAGAGTTATTACGAGCCGTAAAAACACTGTCTCTAAACATGGCAAAAGCCGCTGCTGATGGCATTGCCGATGACAAAGGCATGAATTATGAACTCACCCCCTCAACCAATCACCTTAACACTGAGCGCAGTTGGTGGGTAATGACCGAGGCAATGGTTGGCTTTTTGAATGCGCATCAGCTATCAGGCAAAGCACATTACTTAGAAAAGTCACTTAATTCGTGGGAGTTTGTTAAGCAGTATTTACTTGACTATGAAGGTGGTGAATGGCGAACTGGCGTAACTGCCGACCACAAACCCATTGGCAATTCAACTATTTCGGCTTGGAAGTGCCCCTATCACAACGCCCGTGCATGTATGGAAGTAATGCGAAGACTGGGATAAACGATGGTGTAGATATGGAGCACTGGAATAAAAAAATCCTCGCTGGCATAGCGGGGATTTTTTTGTTGGGCGACCAACATGATAGTAAAACGGCGAAGTATATAGAAAAGTTTCACACTTGAAAAATAATTGCATAGTTTTTCAGAATGTCTCATTTTTGAGTAATTTTTCCCAAAACACAGGTTTTACCCCAAAGATGAATCAACAAACCATTTACGAAGTAGCCATCATCCCGATTGGTTCTCTCAACGAAATTCGGAGAAAAGAGCCGCAGATGACCTATTTCTCCAATCTCAAAAAAACGATTGAAAACGTAGTTGGGGTTTTGGCCATCAATGGCTGGACAGGGCATAAAATCAATTACTCTGCTGTGTATCGAAGTCTGCAAAGTCGAGGTAAGTTTCAGTGTGATTTTGATGTAGCAGGCAGCAAAGTATTTCGCTTGGTCATAACGACCAGACTGCTCAATCCTGTAATGCCAATGCTTGGCATCGAAGAAATGCCGACTGTGAAGGGGAGAAAATAGCTTTGCAGAGCCAAGCTGTCTGATTAAATTTGGAATAACGATTTAGATATAACTATTGCAAAGTAAAAACCAACAACAATCCATGCCTATTGACAACATACACGACAAGTTTTTCAAAGAGAGTTTTTCCAGAAAAGAAACGGTGAAAGGCCTTATTCAGGAGCTTTTCCCGACGGATTTGCGGAACAGCATCAACATAGAAAGTTTGGAACTGACCAATAATTCGTTCATTGACGAAACCCTCAATGAGCATTTTGCTGACTTGGTATATTTATGCAAGTATCAAGCCAAGCAAACGATTCGTATTTCATTTTTGTTTGAGCATAAAAGTTACCAAGAACCTCACCCGCACTTACAGTTATTGAGGTATTTGCTCAATGCTTGGGAACAAGACAAAAAAGAGAAAAAGTCCCTGACACTAACCATCCCTATTATTATTTACCATGGCAAAAAATCATGGAAATATGAGTCTTTAACAAATTATTTCATGGGGATAGATGCTACGTTGAAACAATTTGTACCCGATTTTGAGTACTTATTGTTTGATATTTCTCGTTTTTCGGATACTGAAATATTCAACTTCCATAATCGTTTTCTGGCACTTTCATTGATTTTACTAAAAAACAGCAGGCTTAAAACCTACCTTTCTGCCATTGCCGAATCGTTCATTGAACTGATGCGGGCAATTGAAAGTCAAGGAGATATGAATTACATCAAAAGCGTTTTCATTTATACCTTGTTCACCGATGAAGGCTTGACAAAACAAGAAATTATGACGATATTTCGACGAGTTTCATCAAAAACCGAACAAATCACCATGAGTATTGCCGACGTAATAAAAGAAGAAGGAAAAATTGAAGGAAAAATTGAGGGGAAAATTGAGGGGAAGATTGAAACAACTGTTCATTTTGTAAAAGGGATGTTGAAAGTTGGAATGGATGCTACGACTATTGCAACTACTTTTGATTTGTCAAAAGTAGAGGTAGAGGATATTATTGCAAAGATTGAAAAAGGCTTACTTTAGAGAAGGCACTAATTAACTCTTTTGAAAGTCTCTACACTAGGTTTCTTATGAAAATCCTGTTTGAAAAAACTTCTACTTTTACACTCATAACCCCATTGCCTGCTTAGTTTGATTAAGAAGCATGACAATACCCGGCCCTTTGTACCAACGAGGGTCAATAGATTGCCCAGCTGGCATCAACGACAGAGGGTGGCTGCCCAAGGCAATATCCACATCACCATCGCCATCAATATCCGCAGCATCCAGTTCGAGCCAACGGCCTAATGAGCCAATATTGAGATGTTTAGGCTTAAAATCACCCTCCTTATTTTCAAAATAAACAAAGCCTTCATCTTGCTTTGCCGTTGGATTTAAGAAAAATGCAATGGAGGCAATATCTAAATCGCCGTCATTGTCAAAATCTCGAGCCAGAGCCTTGTAAGCCCCATTGATTGGGAAAAAATAGTTTTGCTTAAGTTGATTATCTCCTTGGTTTTCAAAGATATAAACCCCGTGATAGGGCTTAAAAACCATTGAATAGTCAGCGTTATCACCACAAGTATAAAGAATGTCCTGCTTGCCATCATGATTAAAATCAGCCAGTTCAAAATAGCTTGAGCCATTAACAGGCGGGAAACGCAACAATACTTTTTCTTCAAATTCTAAATTACCTTTATTCAAATATACCACAATCCGCTCGTCGCCTTGGGCAAACAGCGTGACCAAGTCTGTCAGCTTGTCGCCGTTCCAGTCGGTAGCAACGGTGCGAACGGCTCCGGGTGTAGCCGACAGCACTTTTTCGAGATATACCCCTGCTGGGCCTCGATGCCAAACAGAAAACTTCCCTTCGGCATAGCCGAACTGACAGGTAACAAGCTCCTCTCGGGCATCGTTGTTGAGGTCAACTGCCAAGGTTTGCGTAGGGCGGTAGAGGTTATTCAATAGCATTTGTGACTGCCCTGTGGCAGGGTTGTCCAGTGTTACTTTACCATTTTTTTTCTTGGTTACCTTCACCGACTCGCCAATGTGCGTTGTTAGCCATACTTCGCCGTTAAGCATCTGCATATCGCTTATAGCCAAAGAATCAGGCTTTCCCTTCGACGGTGTGTTGGGCATGAGTGTCCAGAAAGTACGGTAGATTTCGTCGTAGGCGTAGAGACAATGCCGAGCGGGGTCAATTTTCACACAAGTGAGATTGGGTACTTTTTCACCTTTAACGGGTACGGGCTGTGGGATAAATAGTCCTGTTAAGGGTTCAATGTCCTCATTACGGTCTTGCTCGGCTAATTGCTCAGGTGCCTTCTCTAAATAAAACTGCTTGATTTTAAGCCATTCCGCATCAGGAATCAATTGGTTGGGCGACTGAACTGATAGGTCTAATTCGTCGGAAGGCTTCAAGTGAGCAATTTCACTTTTTATTCCTGACAAAATAGCCATTTGGGGAAGAACGGTTTGTTCCCATGTTTTTTGGGGCAACAAACTGGGGCTTGGGTATTGGTGGCAACTACCACAATAGGTTTGGGCCGTTTTTTCTCGTTCGTCAGGTTGGGTTTGACAACTCAATAGTTCAAAAAACAGAATGCTAACAAACAAAAAACCCAGAAATAATTTCATAGAAAAATGGATTATCTTACACTACCCGGCACGTAGGTACGAGTGAGGTTTTTAGGCGTAACCAACACAAAATTCGCCATGTTGGGCTTGGCTTCTTTGGGTTGAAAAAGGTCATCTTCTGACACATTAGTAATGGTCAATATGTTGAGACTGGGGTTTTGTTTTTTCAAATACCATACAATCCCCTCAAAATTATCGCTATGGTAGTGGCCGTCTAAGTGTAGGAGTAATTTGCCTTTTTGCCAGTTTTTTAAGATAAAATGAGCCATAGTTGCATCTTTTGAGGCTTGCGCCCGAGCCATGTTGGCAATCATGTCTTGGTTGACTTTGCCCATCGAACTACCGTGCATTCCACCCATATCCATCATATTTTTGTAACCGGGCAAGGTTAAGTCCACCTCAAAAGGTAGTGGAGCTATGTTCTTTTTACCCTCTTCTGAAAGTGCTTCAAGGGCTTGAAGACCATTTTTAGAGACCAAACTGGCATAGCGACGTGGAATATTTGTTGCAATGAAGGGGATTTTATTTGCCTTCGCCAGCTCAACCAATGGCTTGTAGTCAGTGGCATAGTTGTTCCACACTTTGGTTTCGTCCTCCAGTTGCTTGGCCGTAATTTGCCCTTTCAAGTATTCATCAAGTACCAGTTGGTTGTCAGCCTCAAACATTTCTGCTCCTATCACAAAATTGCTTTTCTTGGCCTCAAACAGGTCTTTTGCTACCTCTAACTGCAACCAATGGCAAATAGGATTGTCGTGTTCTTCGCCAAAAAACACCACATCGGCATCAGTTAGTTTTTTGAGCATGGCCTCATAAGAAACCGTTTTTTGAAGGCTTTGGTCATATAGCAAATAGACTGGCTTGTCGGATGTAAAAGCAACTAAGCTAATGGTAATGAGTAGTAGTAATGTAGATTTCATGGTTAATGAGTTAAGATTCAAATAGCATGGTAAATTACCTTAAATCTTTTGGTTACAGCAAGAAAGGTTGTCATTCATAGGCTTGTGTCCATCATGGAGTCCATTTTGCAGCGTAGAAAAGTGTAATGGCTTATACAATCAACTATTTGCCAATCAGAATCTCTTTTTCTTTGTAACCACCACGGGTTGAGAGCAATTTTACTTTAGCTTTGATGGGTTCTGTTTGCTTGAGTTTTACTTTAAAAATAGCCTCCTTTTGCTCGCCAGCATTTGTATAACCAGCGTAGATTGTTTTATCGAAAAGCGAAGGCTGGGTAATGATAACTTTTGCATCTTCATAACCTTTGAGGAGTGCTTTGTCAATATCGAGTGTCACACGGTCTTCTTGCACTATTTTTACTAATTTGGCCTGCTCCATTGCTACTGGCAATTTCCCTGAATTACTCCAAGTTACTTTGATTTCATATTCGTTGTTGGGTAGGGCTTTTACAGTTACCTCTTTGAGGTCAATTTGGGGTAATTCTTTGGCCATAGCCAAATTAAATAACGACTGTTTGGATATCCAGTTTTCTAACTGCCAAGCAGGGCCATTTTGAGCAAAAAATTTGGGATGAAACCCACCTATTTCTACCTCTCCAAGCTGGGGGTGCGTCATTCTCGACCAAGGTTTAAAACCTTTTTTGCCATTAGCTTCATCATCCCAACGAAGGCCGTCGTACTCATCATATTGGCCGTCGCCATTGTAGTCTTTCATGGCACCACCGTTCCAAAGTTCGTCGCCATACCACACCGAACCATAATAAAAATAACCAAAGTCAGGCCCATGCCCAAACAATGGCGATGGCTTAGAAGGGTCGCCAGTTACACGGTCGGTTTTGCTCCGAGTGTTGTAGGTTTCGTACACATCACCCGCCCATGGGTAGCTTGTAAAAGATAAACCGAGGCTATCCATGTGCTTATAAATTTTCAAGTCAGCCGGATACATCCGATCCGTTTCTTTTGATGTTGAAGGGGGCCGCAAGTGCATAGGCACACGGGTATCCATGGAGTTCACTACCGAAATATTGGGGTGTTGCAACAACCACAATACAGTAGCACGAGTTTCTATTTCGCTAAGTGGATAAGCCCCGGCTCCACCTTGGGTATAGCCTCGCCCTGTTCGGTCTTCGCCTTGGTCGGGCCGCCAGTTTTCGGGATAATTCCGGTGATTATCAAGGCCACCTATCCCATCTTCGTTGTATTTGCCATCACCGTCATTGTCAATGCCTTCGGTATAAAGTATATAATCACCCTTGCCTTCTAAAACTCGTTTCATCAGCCGGCCCGATGGGTCACGTGTATCAATCACATAGTCAGCTTTTTCAACTTCTGCCTTCGTTACCGCTTTTTTTCGAATCTGATAAATTACCCCATCGCCATCGAGGTCTTCCTCGGGATCTTCGTCAAGCAGTCCGTCACGGTCGTCGTCTTTTGGATGAACGGTGCTACGGTTGCGTTGTGCCGAAAACAAATACATGGTTGAGCCATCAGGGTTGTTTTGCGGGCGTAAGTAAATAGCCTTTGTATCAACAAGTTGAGTAACAGAAGGATCTTTTCCATAATTATCAAGTAGGTATTTGGTCATCCACAGCACAGCTTCGCTACTCGTTACTTCGCCACTGTGGCGACCTGCCTCAAAATAAGCCGCAGGCTTGTCGGTATGCTTGCCGGTTTTCTTATTAGTGATAGTCATTTGCAAAATAGGGCGGCCTTCATAGCTTTTGGCTACTTCGTAAAGCTCTACAATATTGGGGTATTGTTCGGCCCATTTACGATACCAGGCATACATCACATCTGGAGAGTGGTAAGTGTCAAAAGTCAGTTTTTCACCAACTTGATACTGCACTTCTTTAAAGTAGTGTTTTTTGAAAAAACTTACCCCGTGCCGTTCACCTTTTACTGTGTAAACCTTGGTAGCAGTGTCGGCTTCAGACCATTTTTCTTGGCCATAGTAAGATTTCAGTGTCGGCTTCAGACCATTTTTCTTGGCCATAGTAAGATTTCTGTGCCGATGCTCCAGTAATAACAAATAGTCCGATTAGTAACAAGAAGCAGTGTTTCATGAAATGAGCTTTGACGGATTAGGAATAATTTAGCGAGTGATATTAGTACAAATCATTCAATTAACCCAAGAATATAGGGTACATCTTCAAATAATAGGACATTCGCTGAAAATTTAGAGAGCATCAGTGTTTTACTAACCTCAAAATTTACTTGGCTAATTAGAGATACAGCAACCACTGATGGTTGCTTAGCGTCCTACTTCTCCCCCACCTCATACAAAACCAAACAAGTGATTTCTTTGGTTTTGTGAACTCGCTTGAGGCCGAGCGCCGTAAGGCGTTGGTCGAGTGTACCGGGCTGGTTTTTAATAACTTCCCAGTCAAAGGGATTGTTATCGGCAATGCCGGTTTCGTTCACTAAGGGCATACCGCTGAGGTCGGGGAAGTTCTCTAAATAAGCCAACAAATCATTAAAAGTACCATAAAGTCGGTTATTTTCGTGTTTGGTGGCAGTGACAGCTTTGCCTGTTTTTTGCAATACCCAAACATCACGAGAACGGTTTTCGAGCCGTGAACGAAGAGGAAAACGTTTTTCTAATTCTTGAATTCCTATTTTCTGAATGGTCGTCTGCATAGAATCAGCCAACGAAAGCTCAAAACAATAGGCATTTTGCTTATCAAATGTATAACGCTCTACGTGGTCATCGGGTACTTCGAGTAGCACTCGGCTCGACGAAATCTCATAAAGTGACTCATACATCAACGTAATTGGGCAGTTTACAAACGATAGGTAGTAATCCTCTTCTCGATAGATTTCGGCTTCTTTGCCCTCTTGATACGTCGAAAAGTTCACTTTGTTTTCTTGTCGTTTGGCTCGTTTTGGTGCTTCTACTCGCACGTATTGTTCTTCTTCAAACAAGGTGGTTTGGGCGGCATTCAAATTGCGAGAAAGTTCGGATGAAACGCTCATTTGAGCCTCAAATTCTTGCTTTGAACGCACTTTAATTTCCTTTCCTTGAATCAGCTTGCGAATTACATCAGACGTAACTTCGCTGGGAGAAGTGAACGCCCTCACCACACCTTTGGGGTCAATCAGAACAGTATGAGGCAAGAAATTATGATAAAATCGTTCCTGCAATTGTTTATCCGTATCAAGCACAATGGTAGCACCCGAAGCGTGTTTTTGCAAAAAACGTTCAACTCGCTCACGGTCTTCGGTAGTGATTTCAAACACCTTTAATTGATTAGGAAAACCAGCTTCGAGTATCTCAAAATTATCCAGCGCCGGAATACATGGGCGGCATGAAGTTGCCCAAAACTCCAACACCACTACTTTGCCTCGGTAGTCCGACAGCCGTACCGATTTAATACCCGTACTGGTCATTATAGGCAAGGTAATGTCTGGACAAACCTTGCCAAGCTGCGGAGGGTCAATCTGTTCTTTAATGACTTGTCCAGCCGCCGCATATACAAAAAGTACTAAAAAAAGAAGTGTCTTCATACCCATAAAAGGAAAACGACCAAGCGTTTTAGAAATTTTCACAAAGTTGATGAAAGATTTGATATCCGTTTTAGGTAAGCCTACGAGTAAAGCCAAAACTAAGGCTTTTGATAAGAAAAACCAATCAAGAATATACGATTAAAATTAAAAATCCATCAAAGCATAGAGGCACTATTTGCCAAAAGACCATGAAAGGCAAGAAAATCAGATACCCCAAAAAACAGATTTAACAAGGCAAAAATATTATTTTTGTACAATAATTTATTTAAATAACACTACATCAGGTACGCAAATAAAGATTCTCCTTGTATTAGAATTTTCATATAAATAATAAAAATAAGTCTATGTCATCTGTTTAATGAATAGAGGTCGTGCTAAACGCCATATAAAGCCAACCGGAGTGAGATGTAGCTAAATTATTAGTTTTACCCGAAGCAATTGGTGTTTTTATCATCTAACTCATTAAAATTATATCAGCACCACAATAATTATCTATTAAGGCAAAATACAATAAAATACAGATTAAAACATACTTTAAGAGCTTAATAATAAGGAGGTTATCAATATAGTATTACAATTTATTATTAGAATTTTAACAATTATGAAATATGGATTTGGTTTATATTAAAAAAGTCATCTTTTATATTTCAAAAATTATATTGAAATTGCACTGGAAATATGATGAATGAAAAAAAATATTCTTTTAATCCTTTTACTAATTTTTAACCTTTAACACTAATCTTTCTCTTACTATGAAGCAAAAGCTTTACCTTCTAACGAAGTGCACAGTAGCTACTATGTTTCTAATGCTATTGACTCTTCTTTCAGCCAGTGCTCAAGACCGACGAGTCTCTGGTAAAATTTCGGGTGCAGATGGGGCAATCCCTGGTGCTACGGTCTTGCTAAAAGGCTCAGTTTCTGGAACAGCTACCAATGCCAACGGCGAATATACCCTTGCTATTAAGGGGTCTAATCCAGTGTTGGTGATTTCGGGCATTGGTTACAAAACCAAAGAAGTAACAGTAGGTGCACAATCAACCGTTAACGTAACGCTTGAAGAAGATGTAACTTCATTGAGCGAAGTAATTGTAACAGGTTATGCCATTACCAACAAAAAAGAATCTACGGCAGCGGTATCTATCGTAAAAGCCAAAGACTTACAAGTAGTTCCTTCTGGTAACGTTGAGCAGCAGTTGCAAGGACGTGTAGCAGGTGTAACTGTTATCACTAACGGTCAGCCTGGTACCAGCAGTATTATTCGTGTACGTGGTTTTGGTGCCTTGGGTGGTAACGAACCACTTTATGTTGTGGATGGAGTACCTGTTGGTTCTACTGATTTCTTGGCTCCAGACGACATCGAAACTACCACTGTATTGAAAGATGCAGCTGCGGCTTCTATCTACGGTGCTCGTGCTGCCAACGGTGTAATTGTTTACACTACTAAAAAAGGTACCAAAAGCCCAAGAAAATTGTCTATTACCTATGATGGCCTATATGGTTCAACAGACCCGAACGTAGCTGGTGCGCCAAAAATGCTTACCCCACAAGAACAAGCTGACTGGACACACGTAGCGTATCGTAACAACGCTGCTGCCAACGGTACAGCAGTTGCCTACACGCACCCACAATACGGCACAAGCGCACAAGCTACATTGCCTACTTATTTGCACGCCAACGGACAAAACGGTGTAAGAGGCACAGTGGACTTGGCTGCTATTCAAGCAGCGGCGGCAGCTCGTCCAGGCGAAGTTTTCTTGATTAAACCAAATTTAGCAGGTACTAACTGGTACGACGAAATCACTCGTACAGCCCCTATGCAACGCCATAGCCTTGGCTTCAGCGGTGGTGGTGCAAACAACCGCTATTATTTTGGTTTATCGCTTCAAGACCAAAAAGGTATTTTGATCAACAACAGCTTTAAGCGTTATTCGTTCCGTATTAACTCTGAGTTTGATCTGACCAAAAAAGTAAGAATTGGCGAAAACTTGCAGTTTACTTATCGCTCAGTGATTGGTCAAGAAGGTGGCAACAACGGTTTGGGTATTGCCGATGCTGAGTCAACTGTGCTTTCGGCTTATCGTATGCCAACGGTTATTCCAGTATTTGATGAGTTAGGTCAGTATGCCAGTACTAAAGCAGCTGGTTTTAATAACCCTCGTAACCCTGTTCGCTCTCGTACACTTAACAACGGGAATGACCATAACTTCAATGCCAATGCTTTTGGTAACATTTATTTAGAAGTAGATCCTATTGCAAACTTGACACTTCGTTCAAGCATTGGTGGGCAGTTTAACAGCTCTTACTTCAAGGACTACAACTACCGCTACTTAGGTGACTCTGAGCCAGAAGCCAGCAATACATTTAGCGAAGGTAGTGGATACTCATTTGCTTATGTATTCACTAACAGTGCTTCGTATAAATTGAAAGTAGGTAGCCATACTGCAACTATTTTTGCTGGTATGGAAGCCCTCAATACAGGCAAAGGTCGTAACATTAGCGGTTCGGGCCTTAACCCATTCTCGATGGACTTAGACTACGTAAACCTTTCGGTTGTACAAACACCACAAGTAGGCAGTGGTTTGTTTAGTGGTGTTAACTTCTACTCATTGTTCGGAAAACTTGACTACAACTTCAAAGAAAGATACTATGTAACAGGGGTTGTGCGTCGTGACGGTTCTTCTCGTTTTGGTGCTAACAATCGCTATGGGGTATTCCCAGCCTTCTCGGCAGCATGGCGTCTGTCAAGCGAAGAGTTCATGAAAGACCTTCCATTCTTTACAGATGTAAAAATTCGTGGTGGCTGGGGACAAATGGGTAACTCTAATAACGTAAACCCATTCAACCAATATTCATTATTTGCGGCTTCTCGTGGTACTTCTTTCTATCCAATTGCGGGTCAAAACAGTGGTGCTGACGAAGGATACTACCGTTCACGTATCGGTAACCCCGATGCTAAATGGGAAACAAGTACAACAACCAACATCGGTTTTGATGCAATTATGCTCAATGGCAAGTTAGAAGTAGTGCTTGACTGGTGGACCAAAGAAACCACAGACTTGCTTTACACTGTACCTATTCCAGGTGTAATTGGGGTTACGGCTTCTGCTCCTTCTGTAAACATTGCCAGCATGAGCAACAAAGGGCTTGATTTCCAAGTAATCAATCGTGGTAACATTACCAAAGATTTGAAATATGAATTAACTTGGAACAGCTCTTTCTTGAAAAACGAAATTACGTATTTGGCTCCTAACATTTCATTCTTTACTGGTAACGCTTACCGTGGTATTAGCCCTATTCGCAACGCAGTTGGTCAGCCAATTTCGTCATTCTTTGGCTACAAAGTGCTTGGTTATTTCAACACAGCCGAAGAAGTTAAAAACAACTCGCTTGGCCAAGCTGGAGCTGCCTTGGGTCGTTTCAGATATGAAGACGTTAACGGTGATGGTAAAATCACACCTGATGACCGTACATTTATTGGTAACCCAGTTCCTAAGTACACCGGTGGTATCAACATTGGCTTAACTTATAAAAGCTTTGATTTTGCCACCTACATCTATACTTCTATTGGCAACAAAATCTTTAACCAGTCAAAATGGTTTACCGATTTCTTTGGTTCGTTTGAAGGTTCAGGAAAAGGTGTAAGAGCCAAAGAATCATGGACTCCTGAGTTGGGTAACAATGCAAAAGCTCCTATCTGGGAAAGTGCCTCTAACATCAGCACTAACGGTGCTGAAAACTCGTGGTACGTAGAAGACGGGTCTTATGTTCGTATGCAAAACATCTCGGTTGGCTACAACCTTCCGTCAAAAGTGTTTACTAAACTTGGTTTAACCAAAGCCCGCATCAGTGCTTCGGCAAACAACATCTTTACCATTACTAAATACCAAGGCTTAGACCCTGGCGTAGGTGGAGCTGTTGATACTAACTTTGGTATTGACGTAGGTAACTACCCTGCTACCAGAAGTTTCTACCTCGGTTTGAACCTTGGGTTTTAATCAATGAGTGTATGCAACCTCATTATTTTTAAACAATTTCTTTAAACATTTTTTTTAGAGAAAAACATAAAACAAACATTTCATGAAAGCATTTTTAAATATCAAAACAGCACTCCTTACCACTGCCCTGACGACTACATTGGTGGTATCGTGTAAGGATAGTTTTCTGGAAGTGCTCCCTACGGGCTCGTTGGCCGAAGCACAGTTGAGTAGTAAAGCTGGTGTAGAAGGTGCCTTGATTGGTGCTTACTCTATGCTAACAGCGAGAGGGTATTCACGCTTTGCAGCACCTAACAACTGGGTGTATGGCGGAATCTTGGGTGGCGATGCCAACAAAGGCACCGACCCAGGTGACTACACTACCATTAACCCTGTGCAACGCTACGAGTCTGACCCAACCAATGGCGACATCAACAGCTCATGGCAAGCCAAATATGAAGGTGTTTCTCGTTGCAATGCTGTTTTGCGCTTGGCTACAGCATCAACCGCACTTTCTGATGCTGATAAGAAAAGAATTATAGGCGAAGCTCGTTTCTTGAGAGGGCATAACTATTTTGAGTTGAAAAGAACTTGGAACAGCGTACCGTATATTGACGAAACCAAAGACTATGGCACAGGTATTGAAAAAGTACCTAACTCAGCAGCGATTTGGGACAAAATTGAAGCAGATTTTAAATATGCTTACGATAACCTCCCTGAAACTCAAGGAGAAGCTGGTCGTGCTAACAAATGGGCAGCAGGTGCTTACTTAGCAAAAACATACTTGTATCAGAAAAAATATGCTGAAGCAAAGGCTGTTTTTGATGCTGTAATTGCTAATGGTAAAACTACCAATGGTAAAAAATATGGCTTAGTTCCTCAGTTTGCTCAGATTTTTAACGCTGCTAACGATAACCACGAAGAGTCAGTATTTGCAGTACAAACTGCCATGAACACTGGTAGCACCAACAACTCTAACTGGTTTGATGATTTGAACTACCCTTACAACACAGGTCCAAACGGCCCAGGTAACTGCTGTGGTTTCTATCAACCAAGTTTCTCAATGGCTAACTCGTTCCGTACCGATGCTAAAGGCTTACCATTATTGGATGAAAGCTATAACACTGGTGCTAATCAGTTAAAGCATGATTACGGTGTTGAATCAAGTGCTCCGTTCACTCCTGATGCTGGTCCTGTTGACCCACGCCTTGACCACTCAATTGGTCGCCGTGGCATTCCTTACTTAGACTGGATAGACCACCCAGGTAAAGACTGGATTCGTGCACAACCTTATGCAGGCCCGTATTCTCCTAAAAAATATGTTTATTACAAAACTCAGGAGAACACTTTGACTGACGGTAGCTCTTGGACTCGTGGTTACGCTACCATGAACTACACCATCATCCGCTTTGCTGACGTATTGCTGATGGCTGCTGAAGCAGAAGTTGAAGCCGGTAGCTTAGAAAAAGCTCGTGAATATGTAAACATGGTTAGAACCCGTGCTGCTAACCCAGCAAGTTGGGTTACTAAAGGTGGCAAACCTGCTGCTAACTATGTAATTAGCAACTACACTACTGCTTGGACAGACAAAGCTGTGGCTCGCAAAGCAGTTTATTTTGAGCGTAAGCTTGAACTTTCTGGCGAAGGTCACCGTTTCTTCGACTTAGTTCGTTGGGGTATTGCTGCTACTGAATTGAATGCTTACTTGGCTTATGAGTCTAAAATATTGACTACTAAGTTTGGCGGTGCTAAATTTACTACTGGCAAAAACGAATACTTACCGATTCCTCAATCACAAATTGATATTCAAGGAACGGCTGTATTGAAGCAAAATCCTGGATATTAATTCATTTCTTTTGAAAAAGTTTAAAACGGCTGGTTTTCGTTCTTTACGGCGAAAGCCAGCCGTTTTTTTAGTCCCAACATTCCATGAGTAGCAAATCGCCTGTTTGGTAATTGATACTTACAAACCCGTCCGCTGCCACCTCGTTACTATTACCAGAGCGATAGCCAAGCACAAGCGACTCATTGGCCAAATTGTACACCAAACCTTTAGTACTAATCCCATCTACCGTACCCACCGGAATAAGCGAAACAGACGAGCCTTTGGTGTACCATTTTTCGTACTGATTGGGCAATGGAAAAATCTTGGAATAGTTGTCGTACATCACTATTTTGAGTTTGTGGCGGTATCGAACCATATTGGTCATGTTAGTGATAGAATGGTCGGCACGGCGGCCTGTTGCCCACACTATATTGGCGGCTTTATGTCCTTTTTCGAGCAAAAAATCTACTGCTTTTTCTAAATCTGTTTTGTCTTGGTTGGGTGTGTGAACAATTTGAATGGGGTGCTGCTCACGCCTAATCTCCTCAAAATCAATCTCATTGCCATCAAAATCACCCAGTAACGCATCTACTTTAATGCCCAACTGTTTTACTCGATGGATGGCTCCGTCGAGTACCAGCACAAATGGGCTCCATTCAAGTAATTGCCCTAACAGCTCGCTACGGCATTCTTCGCCATTGGCAATGATGAGTGCTGGTTCTTGGTCTTCCCTAATGATATGATGGCTCGACATGGTTGTTTCAATAAAGAATCTTTTAGTTTTGCTATTTGTAATTCACCAACATCCAAATATGTTCGATTCGCTCGACAGCATCATAAAACACATTGTTCAGCTACAAGATACAGCCAACCGTCGGTATTTTCCGGAGGGTGTGTTTGAGTCGTATCGAAACAATCCTTATTTGTGTTATAAACGCCCTGATACTAACATTTTTTTTACAGCCCTTACGGTATTTACTTTACTTAAAATCAAGCCGTTGCTCTCCCAAAGTTCCCAACAATTGGTTGAAAATATTCGACAAAAAGCAACAAAAAACTATGAGGCGTTTCGGAACAAAGATGAGCTAATGACTTATAATTTTTTTCAAACTAAACCATCTCAGCACTTTCCACATGGGTACGTCATGCGGCATTTTGAACATTTTCGTATTCCAGATGATGTGGACGATACCGCATTTATTTATCTGACTAAGCCCCATGCTAAAACAGATACTAAATGGCTTCATCAAAAACTTCAACAACATGGCAATTTGGCTCGTGGAAAGCAAATTAAAAATACTTTCTCTGAATTTAAGCAGTTAAAAGCCTACTCAACATGGTTTGGCAAAGAAATGTACATTGAGTTTGATGTATGTGTGCTTTCTAATATTTTGTACTGCTTGCTTTCGTTTGAAATCTCACTTAGCGAGTATGATAACGATTCAATTGAATACATTAAATCGGTAATTTTGGCTGGCAAGCATCGAACACATCCCTTCCATGTGGCGCATCAGTATCCTCGTACAGTACCTATTATTTATCACATTGCTCGCTTGATGGATGCTTTTTCGATACCTGAATTAGAGCCTTGCCGAGCCGTTTTGATACAGGATTCAGAGGAACTCTTGAAACAAAAAGCCTTGCCATTTATGGACAGGTTAGTGCTGCATACGTCGTTGATTCGCTTAGGAAAACGCCCCAAACACATGCTCCCATTGACAGAAGTAAATTTCAAAGATTTTTATTTCTTCATTGCTGGAATGCTCACGGCTTTTGAGAATCCACTGATTTACTGGAAGTTAGCTCCGCTAAAAATAACACACTTACGCTGGACATGCGAGGCTTACAACTGGGCTTTGGTGGCGGAATATGTGGCTACTGCATCCAGTTTATGATGAGTGCTATGGTTAATTTGTACTTTGCACCACGTTGATAATCTTTTCGGCATGAATCCGTGAGTTTTCAATGAACCATACGTGCGTGTCCATACCCCCACACACAACCCCAGCCAAGTAAATATGTGGTAAATTACTCTCTTGGGTTTCGGTATTATAGGTTGGGTATAGTTTCTCATCAGCCGACAGTTCAATGCCGATATTTCTCAAAAATTCAAAGTTTGGTTGGTAACCAGTCATGGCAATTACCCAGTCATTCTCAATGCTTTCTATACCGCTTGGAGTCTGAATATCAACCGAATACGGATGAATTGCGGCAATTGATGACTCAAAATAGGCTTTGATAGAACCCTCTTTAATACGGTTCACAATGTCGGGTCGAACCCAATATTTGACCCGTGAACCCACCTCATCACCTCTAATTACCATCGTTACGTCAGCTCCTTTGCGCCATGTTTCGAGGGCAGCATCAACAGCAGAATTGTTAGCCCCAACAACCAGCACTTTTTGCCCTGCATAAAAATGCGGTTCTTGATAATAGTGCGTCACCTTGGGTAAATCTTCGCCTGGCACTTTCATCAACACTGGCACATCATAAAAGCCCGTTGCAACTATCACATTACGAGCAACATAGGTGCTTTTGTTGGTCGTTACTTCATAGGCATCTTCCTTTCGATGAACACGCTCTACTTTTTCAAACAGTTTCACGTTTAAATGCTTCGACATTGCTACTCGGCGGTAATACTCTAATGCTTCGGCACGGGTTGGCTTGGCATTGTTGGATACAAACGGAATTTCGCCAATCTCTAAGCGTTCGGACGTAGAGAAAAACGTCATATTGGCTGGGTAGTTGTATAGCGAATTGACCAAACAGCCTTTTTCGAGAATAATATACTCCAAACCAGCCTGCTTGGCCTCCAAACCACAAGCCAAGCCAATAGGCCCACCACCAATAATGAGTACGTCAAAAATGTTGTTTTCCATAGTGGTTCAACAGAAAAAGAGCGTGAAATAGTTCTGCAAAGATAAACAGCACTTGACTGAATTTAGCTATATTTGGCAGTCACCCAACATAATCACGCATGAAAACCAATTTGATTACCTTTTTCATCATTTATATATTCGGAAGCTCGCTCATAGCCCAACCTGCTCCCGAACCGCTTTCTGTCACCGATAGCCGAGGCTTAAAATGGACTGCTGATGGCAATGCTTACTTACGAATAGAAAGCGGTGCTATTGTGCAAGTTGATGCAAAAACAGGACAGAAAACCACCCTTGTTTCATCCGAAAAGTTGACCCCTACTGGTCAGAATCAAGCCTTGACTATTGTAGCGCATGAGTTTTCGGCAGACAAAACCAAGCTCCTTATTTACACCAATGCCAAGCGGGTATGGCGTTATGCTACCCGAGGAGACTATTGGGTATTGAACTTGTCTTCGAGTAAGTTAGAGAAATTAGGCAGTGCCATGCCCGAAGCGTCCTTGATGTTTGCCAAGCTCTCGCCAGATGGCACCAAGGCCGCCTACGTAAGCAAGCACAACTTGTATGTAGAAGACCTCGCCACACACAAAATAAAGCCACTCACTACCGACGGCACCGACAAAATCATCAACGGCACATTTGACTGGGTATATGAAGAAGAATTTGATTGCCGAGATGGTTTCCGGTGGAGCAACGACAGCAAGAGCATTGCTTATTGGCAAATAGATGCCCGAGGAACCAAGTATTTCTTGATGATGAACAACACTGATTCGCTGTACTCATTCACGATTCCGGTTGAGTATCCAAAGGTTGGTGAGCCACCATCAGCTTGCAAAGTGGGTGTAGTAAACATTGAAACCGCCAAAACCTTATGGCTCAATGTACCAGGTGATGCTCGCCAACATTACATCCCCAAAATGGAATGGGCAGGCTCCGAAATCATGATTCAGCAACTTAATCGCAAGCAAAACCAGTCAAAATTGTTCCTTTGCGATGCCAAATCGGGGGCAGCCAAAGAAATTTCTACTGAAACCGACGAAGCCTGGGTGGACGTGCAGTCGCATTGGCCAGATGGTGACATGGTGAACTGGCACTGGATAGAGAACGGGAAGGCATTCTTGTTTTTGAGTGAAAAAGACGGTTGGCGACACCTTTACCGAGTAGCCCGTGATGGCAAAGAAAACCTGATTACACAAGGCAATTACGATGTGATTCAGGTCTATCAAGTGG
This sequence comes from Spirosomataceae bacterium, assembly GCA_044228045.1. GTDB lineage: Bacteria > Bacteroidota > Bacteroidia > Cytophagales > Spirosomataceae > JAXLVB01. Next base: position 6,735 of record JBGAVQ010000041.1, on the reverse strand, counting down.
ATGAAAAAAATGGGTTTATCTATTTTGCAGCATCACCTAACAACGCCACCCAAAGCTACCTCTATCGCATTGGGCTTACTGGCAAATCACCAGCCGAACGCCTCACTCCTGCTGACCAAAGCGGTTCGCATAGTTACGACATATCACCCAATGGCTTATTGGCACGTCACTCTTACTCAAGTAGCAACACTCCTCCTGTGCAGGAGTTTGTAAGCCTACCCACACATCAAACCATTGGTGAAGCAACCAAAACACCCCCGCCCCGTCACAAAATCAAGACAGAATTTTTTCAAGTAACTACCCAAGATGGCATCACTATGGATGGTTGGATGGTAAAACCCACCAACTTTGATTCTACCAAAAAATATCCGGTAGTGTTCATGGTTTATGGCGAGCCAGCCGCTACTACGGTGCAAGACCGCTACGGCATAGGTAGTAACCGGCTTTTTGATGGCGACATGGCCGAGGCAGGCTATATTTATATGTCGCTTGACAACCGAGGCACGCCCGCTCCCAAAGGAAGCAAATGGCGCAAAAGTATTTACCGCAACATTGGCGTTATAAATCCCCGTGACCAAGCCATGGCAGCCAAAGAAATTTTGAAATGGAAATATGTAGATGCGGACCGAATCGCAGTACACGGTTGGAGTGGTGGCGGCTCCATGACACTCAATTTGCTCTTTCAATACCCCGAGATTTACAAAACAGGCATTTCCGTAGCTGCGGTAGCAAACCAACTTTTTTACGACAATATTTACCAAGAGCGTTATATGGGTTTGCCACAAGAAAACAAAGAGGATTTCATTAAAGGTTCGCCCATTACCTACGCAAAAAATTTACAAGGAAACCTGTTGTATATACACGGCACAGGCGACGACAACGTACATTACCAAAATGCCGAAGTACTTATCAATGAGTTAATTAAGCAAGGAAAGCAGTTTCAGATGATGGCGTATCCAAACCGCACCCACAGCATATCCGAAGGGCCAGGCACAAACGCCCACTTGCGGAAATTGTTTACGGAATATCTACTGAAACATTGCCCTCCGGGAGCCAGATAGTTAGAATTATACAGTGATGCAAAAAACCTTTTCTCATTTAGATACTGACAATAACCCTTCGATGGTGGATGTGTCGGGCAAAGCCATTACCAAACGCACTGCTACGGCTCGAAGCATAGTGGTATTGTCAGACGAAATTATGACCAACCTCCAACACGGCGACATCCAGACCAAAAAAGGCCCCGTGTTTCAAACCGCTATTTTGGCTGGCACAATGGGTGCTAAAAAAACCTCAGATTTGATTCCGCTGTGTCATCCTTTGGGTTTAGATAGCTGCAAATTCAAGATAGAAGTATCTGACAATGAGGTAATTATTGATTGTACTTGCTCCCTCACAGCAAAAACTGGTGTAGAGATGGAAGCCCTCACAGGAGCAAGCATTGCGGCACTAACTATTTATGATATGTGCAAAGCCTTCTCGCATGACATTGTTATTAAGGACACCCGACTGCTGAGTAAAACGGGCGGCAAAAGTGATTTTGTAGGAAAAGAGCAATGAACACATAGCTTGTGAGGTCATACTTCTGACTTCCTACCTCAAATACCCTTTTTCATGACCTCATCGCCACTTTATGGGTTAGTATTGGCAGGCGGACGCAGCACTCGCATGGGTACAGACAAAAGCTTGCTACATTACTACGCCCAGCCACAGCGAGACCATGTGGCTGGGTTGCTTACCCCTTTTTGTGAAAAAGTTTTTCTGTCCTTAAATCAAGAGCAAGCCATAACTGCCTCTACCAATGTGATTATAGACGAATTTCCTGACGCTGGGCCATTGGGAGGCATTTGGTCAGCCATGCGGCAACACCCGCAAGTAGCTTGGCTGGTAGTAGCCTGCGATATGCCTTTCTTGAATGAACAAACCCTACGCTGCTTGGTGCAACACCGCAATACAACCCAGCAGGCAACCGTATTTCAACATCCTGAAACAGGACATATCGAACCCTTGGTTAGCATCTGGGAACCAGCCATTTACCAACACACAGAGCAGTGTTTTAAAAAATCAAAACAATCTCCGCAGCAATTGCTGGCAACCGCAACAGTTCAGATAGTTCATCCGTCTGATGCCATGTTCTTCCAAAATGTTAATAATATTGAAGCATTTGAGGAAGCAATAATTACTATAAAAAGTAACTTAGCACCCAACATGACCGTATAAACCCCTTGAAAATAGTTTAGTAGTCATCAAAAAAGAGCAAGAAGGGTTAATCTTAGCAAAGGCTCAGATACCCAAGCGGCTGTCGTCGTGTTTTTTGGTTTTGAATGACATCAAAACACTCGATGCAATTACAGCCAATCCGATTAGTGCAATGGTACGAAACATAGTTTCACAGGTTGTTTGTTGAACTTTTCTATTTAAGTAATCCTCAATAATTGCGCCAAAAAATCTCGAATTCATAGGGTAAAAATACCTGATTTGCAAAACAGGTGTTTTTACCTAATCTGATACGTATTTTTACGTGATTTAGCAAACGGCACTTGGCGTAATTGACTGATAATGAGAGAAAAGTAAAACTATTGCTGCATAGAACGTACCTTTATGAGAAAGAAGTTTATTTGTTTTTCACTAATATTAACTCCTCAAACACCGCCTTTATTTTACAACCACTAAACTTTATTTAAAAATGAATGAAAATGGAGCTTTCATCGCTATTGATGAAGCCAGAGATTTGGCCAATACTTATGCTAAAAAATTTCCAGATAACTCGGCTGGGCATACCTTTGACAAAGAACTTGTACAGCACCTACTGGATACTCCAGGCTGTACTGCATTACGGATATTTATTGGGTTAGACGAAGCTACTGGTGAGTTTAGGCTCATCTTAACCCCTGCCAAGGGTGAAACCCGCCTTAAAGTAACAGGGCTACCAGAAGCCGTCAGAAGTAATACAATCAGGGCATCGGCAGTGATGGCCTTTAATGACAACGACGATGCCGTACTCGACAGAGGAGGCTCTTGTCCACCGCCGCCTTGCCCACTTTAAAAGCGAGAAAAATAGATTAAGTCTTTTTAAGTTGCCTGAGAGTTTGTTAGTTTGCTAAACCGCAACCACACCTCTCACTTTAGATGACTTTTTCCATTATTCTTAAATGGATTTCGATATTGAGCATCCTCCTGCCAATGGGGGCTTGTGTAGTACGCTACCACAAATACTTAGATGATCGGTATGTACCCCTCATGTTGTATTTGTACCTCACTACGCTCATCGAAATGATAGGAGGTGTGGTGTTTGCGTGGTGGATGATGACAGGTGAGTATTGGAATACCACCGCCCTCTACAATTTTCAGACTATTGAAGAGTTTTGTTTACTGAGCTGGTTGTATTTCAATTTTTATCGGTCAGTGTACCTTAAAAACTTAGTAATAGCAGCCAACGTATTTTTTTTACCCGTGGCTTGTTGGTTTTACTGGCAAAACCCGTTTGAATGGAATAGCCCAACCATGGCACTCGAAAGCTTGTTTTTAATTGCGTTTGTAATGCTTTATTTCTATGAATTGATAGTAAAAGAAAGCCACATCCGCTTTACCACTGTACCCATGTTTTGGATTAGTGCGGGGGTAATGCTCTATTTTGCGGGAGGCTTTTTTGTGTTTGTGTGCTCCGATTATCTCGTCAAAAGCCCTAAAAGCTGGCTATGGCAAATCAACCACCTCGTAAACATACCTTATCATATACTCATGGCAGTAGGGCTGTGGATTACCAAAAAGAGAAGTGCAGCATAAACCTTTGTATCAACCTCTATCTATCAACTTAAATCATTTAACAGTATGTCTTACACCGACCCCCCAAAAAACGAAATTCCCGAAGGTGGATACGATTCACCCAAAAACAAAGGCAAGCTAATAAGCGTAGCCGAAGCTAAAGACAAGGTTAAGCGGTATAAAGGCAAATATCAAAACGCTAAAAAAGCTCATTTTTTTGGCGACAGTGTACTCAAAGAATTTTTAGAACTACCCCGTTGCGTGGGCATACGGGTATATCCTGTGCTTAACAAAGACGGCTCACAAACGGTGCTATTAGTAGGAGTGGATAGCGAAGGAAACAACCTATTTTTTGAGGAATTAGTTGGTAAAAACGATCAGGATTCATACGTTTATGAATCAACTGTGCCGTGTCCTAAGTTTTGTCCTAATCCACCGTCAGACTTATGAGCTAAGTCAATAAAAGGATTGTGACGATGCAAGACATCCTGTACTTTTTTGAGCATCTACTCCAAAACTACCCACTCTTATTCTGGCAGGTAATTTCGGTGTTGCCACCCTTTGTGTTGAGCCTGATTCGGCATCAGGTGCTTCATGGAGAAATAACCCTCATTAAGTATTATGTCTGGGCATCGCTGGTATTTGAACTAATCAACAACGGCATTGCTATTCAGAGCAAAGACAATTCGTTGGTTTACAATATTTTTAGTGTTTTTGAATGCTTGTTATTGGGTACTTATTATTACCAAATACTCCATTCACCAAGCATCCGAAAGGGGCTTATTACCGTGTTAGTTGTCTTCATGGTAGGTAGCATAGTTAATTTGTTATGGGGCGAAGGCTCGGGTTTCAACGCCAATACCTACATGGTAGCGGCACTTATTATGCTGGTGGTCTCGCTCCTGTACTACTACCAACTCTTAACAAGTTTAGAAGTACCTTTTTTGCTCAAATCACCTCATTTTTGGATTAACTCAGGGGTTTTGTTGTATTTTTCGGGTAGTTTTTTTGTGTTTATGTTTGCTGGGTTGATTTTGTCCATTGAGTTTAAACCCGAGTTTGAATATTGGAACATTACGGCTTTGCTCAACATTACGTTCAGAATCATCTTAGCCATTAGCTTTTGGCTGGTCAAACGATAAGATGCCTACGTCATCCATCCCAATCGAAAAGATATTGCTCATCGGCACCGTGGCGATGATGGTGATGGCTGTATTCATCGTATTATTCATGATTTTTTACCAACGTCGGCAAATTCTCCAAAAAATTGAGTTACAAAAAATGGAGGAAGCGTATCAAAAACAACTACTCGAAGCCAGCTTGCAAGTGCAAGAGGCCGAGCGCAGGCGCATTGCCGCCGACCTACACGACGACATCGGTACCATGCTGTCGGCTACTCGCCTCAACCTAACACAAGCAACCAAGCACATCGAACAAGACTCAAAGGCCAACCTGTTTGTGCAACAAACCAAAGAAATGCTCGACGAGGCCATCCAGAATGTGCGCCGTATCTCTAAAGAACTCCTGCCCTCAACGCTTGATAATTTTGGCCTGATTGCGGCATTAGAAGAGTTTGCACACAAAATGACCCAACACACGGGCATACATATTACGTTTAATTACGACGAAAAACCCGAGCGTTTCGACCCCAAAATAGAGCTACCGCTGTACAGAATTGTACAAGAGTTGGTCAATAATAGCTTAAAACATTCGGGAGCAACCGAGATTGAGATTTCGCTTATGAAACAGCCCAGCCGCCTATTGGTAACTGTACAAGACAACGGGCGAGGCTTTGAGCTTGCCGAAGTGCAACAGGCCAACAATGGCTTGGGCTTGCGTAACATCGAGAGCCGCCTGAGTGTTATAGACGGTAGAGTTGTCTATGATGTAGCCAAAGGCAAAGGTTCTTATACCATTATTGAAGTGCCTTCATAAACCCAATAGTTGACCATGTCACTCAAAATAAAATTGGCCATTGCCGACGACCACGTGCTGTTCAGAAAAGGAATTGCCAGAATTTTGCAACAATCAGACTACCTCGACATCATTTTGGAGGCAGGTAATGGGCAAGAATTGTTGGAATTGATGAAAAACAATGTGCCAGATGTGATTCTGATGGACTTGCAAATGCCTGTATTAGATGGCATTAAAGCCACCGAGCATGTAAAACTGCACTACCCAGCTGTAAAAGTAGTGGTGCTTTCGATGCACGACGAAGACAACTTTGTGACGCACCTCATGGAACTGGGTGCCAACGGCTACTTGCTTAAAGACACCGACCCCGACGAAGTGGAGCGGGCCATTCGTATTGTACACGAAGAAGACTACTATTACGGCGAGTTTTTGACCAAAGTAATGCACCGCCGTATGCTCAACAAGCACGTTAAGCGAGAGTCGTCTCGCCTGACGCTCTCGAATGTACACCTGAGCGAACGAGAAATCGAAATTCTGAAATTTATTTGTGAGGGCTTGACCAATGCCGAAATCGCCGAGCGTTTGTTTATTAGCCCTCGCACGGTAGATGGCCACCGTCAACGCATTATGGAAAAAGTAGGTGCTAAAAATACCGCTGGTTTGGTGGTTTATGCTGTTAAGAATGACTTGTATTAAATGCTGAGACAAGAGATTTTTAGACAAGAGCCGCAACGGAGTTGACATGAGATTTTGAGAAACGGGACGAAACAGCGTTGATAGGAAATTATTATTCTTCCGCCAAAAAATCACCAGAAGTTATCCACTCCAAGCTGTCAACAGGTAAGTTGTAGAGGTAAGTCCAGGCTTCTATCAGAGTGCCATCAGTGAGGGTAATACTTACTTTTCGGCGTAGATAATCAGAGGTTGGCTCGTGGTGGGGGTAATAGCCTTCGTAGTCGTCTAAGGCATCTAATAGGGGTTCGGTATTGTGAATTTGATACACCTCCCCTTTCACCTTATGATAAGCATCGCTGGATGGCACTACCCCAGGATAAT
>JBGAVQ010000410.1:0-3423 GCA_044228045.1 Spirosomataceae bacterium | reverse complement strand
ATAATGTCCGTCTTTTCACATACATAAATAGTTACTATGAATTGGTTATCTGTTGATTTGACTTAGTAATATACTCATAATCAACAAGCTACACCCAATACTATCATATTGAATAGTACACTAATTATGCTCATTTACTTATATCTAATTTCATCAACTTTATTTTCAAAATTCATTGAGCGATATAAAAATTCTCCTTAATCCGCATGACTTGCTCTTCGTCAGGAGTTTTGTCTTTGTAGCCACAAAGATGCAACACACCATGCGCCAGCACCCGACGGAGTTCTGTTTCAAAAGGCACTTGTAAAGTGTCAGCGTTGTCCTGTACTCGGTCAATGCTTACAAAAATGTCACCCTCTATTTGTCCATCTGCTTCAGCATTATCAAAAGTGATAATGTCGGTGTAATAATCGTGGTTGAGGTATTCACGATTTACCAGCAATAGGTATTCATCTGAGCAAAAAATATAGCTCAACTCGCCTATATGTTTGCTTTCTTGTGTAGCAATTGATTTAATCCACGCCTTAACTTTCTGTTTTTCAGGCAGTTCAAAAGAAGTATCTTCTTTAAAAAAACGAATCATCGGTTTGCTTAGTGTTTTTTTGATGCAAGTTAGTGCAAAACAGTAATTCTTGAAGAAGCAATTAGGCAAACACATCCTAATTTCCTCTTTATCAGTTAACTAATAAAACACTTACCAACTTTCCAAACCCAGCAATTTTTTACCTAAATCATTCAATTCTGCTACACCATACTTGGTTTGTTCCCAATTGCGTGGGTCACCAGGAAAAGCGTAACCTTCTGGTGCAATGCGGTTTTTCCACGAATTCACTCGCCAATCACGCATAGCTTGGTTGTCTTCTTCGGCGGGCATCATCGAAATATACTGGGCTATTCTGACCTTGTCTTGTGACAAATTGGGGCGAATACCATGCGGTTGTGTGCTGTTAAAAATCAGCAAATCTCCTGCTTCTAACTTCACTTTATGAAATTGTCCTTCAAAAGCTGAGGTATCTGGCTGAAAACGATTGCGGTCGGTGGGTTGAGTCAATTTCCAAGTGTCGTAAGTACGATATAGCTCAGGAATACACTGAAAACCACCCATATTTTCGTCGGTTTGGTCAGCAAGAGCCAGCACACCTTGCACGTTTTGTGGCTTGGTTTCGGGGTCATAGTCCCAGTGAATAAAGCCTTTGTAGGTAAATCCGGGGCGAATCGGAAGATTCAAATTGGCTCGGTCAATAGTAACCCATAGTTTTTCTGTTCCCCAAATATCCACAAAGGCATCATAAACTCGTTGCATTTGGCGGTTATTCCACAAACACTGGTGGTTATACACCTCCACCATACCTGTTCCGGCCAATTCTTTCATTTTCATTTCGGCTCGTGGGGCGGTGTACCAAGTATCTGCATTGTTAGGATCTTTTTCTTCAAATTCCCATAAAAAATTAGCCGTTTGCTGCGCTTGCTCCCGAGGCACAGCATTTTTGATAATTACATAGCCGTTATGTATCCAGAATGCCCAGTCTTCTTCACTCAACACCCGCAAGGGCATTCCGTTTGAGCGGTCATTGAGCTTTATATGGCTGCTGGTGGCGGTTGAAGGGTTACCCGGAATATCCTTGTGATTGGTGTTGGGTATCATGGTAGGTGTCATGGTGGGTACCATGCCTTGTTCGTGAAGTTCCATGTTTTGTTGTGTTTAAAGGATAAGTTGATGTTGCAAAGGTACTGGGCTGCTATTTTTTGTACTACGCCTGTATTATCACTTTTTTGAATAATTTTATCATTATTTCATATTAAGATCCTTACATTTGGTAGTATTTTTAAAAAATTGGCATGAAAATTCAATTTGAAGAACTTGGCATCAACGACGCAAACTCATTTCGGGTTAATTTTGACCTCCGAATGAATGACTTTTTCTTTTGGCATTTTCATCCCGAATACGAGCTGGTTTATATTGAAGGTGCAAGTGCCACCCGACACATCGGCCAGCATATTTCAAGATTTGAACACAACGATTTGGTCTTTATTGGCTCGTATATTCCTCACCTCAATTTTGACTATGGCGTTAAGACATCTTACGAAAAAATTGTTATTCACCTTAACCCTCATTTTTTGGGTAATGCCCTCACACAAATGATAGAATTTGGGGCGATTCATCAGCTTTTTGAACGTTCTAAGCAAGGCATAGCCTTTGGCGAAGCCACAAAAAATAGCCTGGGTAATCGGCTTAAACAGCTTCGTTCACTAACGGGTTTTGACCAATTATTAGAAATGTTATCCATTTTTCAGCAATTGGCAAATACTTCTGATTTTGTGTTACTACACGACAAACCCGTTGATAATCAATATAGTAAAAAAGAACAAGAACGATTCAAAAGACTCTTTAGGTTTATTGACGAAAATTATCAACGCAAAATCAGTATTGAAGAAGTAGCCGACCTGAGTAACTTGACCGAAACGGCTTTTTGCCGATATTTCAAAAAAATGACCCGACTTACCTTTACTGAGTTTATGAATCACTACCGAGTCAACCAAGCAAAAAAACTATTGCTTTTAGACAAAACCGTGACCGAAACTTGCTTTGAATGTGGTTTTGAAAGCTTGTCTTACTTTAACCGCATTTTCAAAAAGACAACCAACGAAAACCCACTGTCTTTTAAAAAACGGCATCGTTGAGTATATTGCGTAGTCGTCTATGGTTGACTACCCACATCCCATGAAAACACGCTTACTCCTAACCCTTGTTTTCTTGCCGCTATTGGCAACCGCCCAGTTATACGACTTGGTGATTCTTAACGGAAAAATCATTGACGGCTCGGGTAACCCGTGGTTTTGGGCCGATGTAGGCATCAAAAATGGCAAAATTGCGGTTATTGGCAAGCTCAACAGCAGCGACGCAACCCGTAGTATTGATGCCCGAGGCTTGGTAATAGCCCCAGGATTTATAGACGTACACACACATATTGAAGGAGGGATTGAAGATATTCCAACCGCCGAAAACTTTATTTATGATGGCGTAACCACCTTGATTACTGGCAATTGTGGGTCTTCATATACAGACTTAGCGGCCTTTTTTGAGGGCTTACGCCAAAAAGGAATTTCGGTGAATGTAGGTTCATTTATTGGACATAATGCTGTGCGACGCAAGGTGATGAAAAATGTTTTTCGTGACCCTACCGCTAAGGAACAAGTAGAAATGGAGGCAATAGTAGCGCAAGGCATGAAAGAAGGAGCCGTTGGATTTTCGACTGGCCTAATTTATATTCCAGGTACCTACTCCAAAACACCCGAAGTAGTGGGGTTGGCCAAAATAGCAGCACGCTATGGAGGTATCTATACATCTCACATTAGAAACGAAGAAGAAGGTGTAAAAGCCGCCATCGCCGAAGCCATCAACATTGGTCGTGAGGCGCAGAT
>JBGAVQ010000409.1:0-3439 GCA_044228045.1 Spirosomataceae bacterium | reverse complement strand
TCTTGCTTACACACAATTGCCCCTGATTTTGACCACGTATTCAGGTGCTTACCTTCGCCCAATACTGGGCCATATTTTTGCCAATGCTCTAAGTCTTTGCTGGTGGCCAATAACAACCGAGCCGTTTTGCCATCGTAGGCAGTGTAGGTCATAATATATTGTCCGTCAGGGCTTTCAACAATGCGAGGGTCTTCGCAGCCACCTTCCCATTCGTACTTTTTCTGTGAATCGTTATCAGGATAAAAAACCGGCTTGCCAGTTTTCTTGAAATGCAGTCCGTCGTCGCTAATGGCCAAACCGAGTCGAGACGTACCCGCATATTTACCGATGGTATCTTCGGCTCTGTAAATCATATATACCTTGCCGTTTCGTACAAAAGCACAGGGGTTAAACACATCTTTTTCTTCCCACTTTACTGACTTTTTCAAAATAGGACAAACAAATTCCAAAGCCGCCGAAGGCTCCATAATGGGGTTGAGGCTATCTACTTTTATGAAAGGAGTCATAGTCCAATCGGTAGATGTTGTTTCTATTTTGTTCTGTTTTTGGGCAGTCTGACAACTGTTTAACAACAAAATAATTGGTAAAATACTGGCATTGAGTGCTTTCACGGGAGGGGGATGGGTTTCTGTGTTGGTAAATTTACGAATGAATTGTTACATTGGGGCAGATTTTGGCATTCTTTCCAAAATACCTAACCTCGGATACCCCAAACCTATGACAAAGTTACTTCAACTTCTCTCCAAGAGTTTTTTGGTGGCTCTGCTTTTGCTTGCTTTTACCTCCGAAAAACGGATAGCACCTCCAAAACGCTATTTGTATGTAGCTACGCCGGGCATCAGGAATTACCTCGAATACGGCGGACATGGCATTTTGGTTTTTGATATTGACAACAATCATCGCTTCGTTAAACGGATTCCTATGGCAGGGCTTGACTCGCTGGGTAAGCCATCCAACGTCAAGGGTGTTTGTGTGAGTTTGGCTACACAATGTATTTATGTAAGCACTATTTTTTCGCTTCAATGTGTCAGCCTCAAGACAGAGAAACTCGTTTGGGAGAAAAAATACGACGGTGGATGTGACCGAATGGCCATTTCTCCCGATGGGCTTCAAATTTACCTACCCTCATTCGAAAAAGACCATTGGCACGTCATAGACGCTCGTACGGGCATTGTGCTGCATAAAATTGTACCTAAGTCAGGGGCACATAACACCATTTTTGGGTTAAATGGCAAATCCGTTTACCTCGAAGGGCTACGTTCTCCGTACCTGACAGTTGTAAATGCCCAAAAACCTGCCGAAACACACACGGTTGGGCCTTTTTCTGCCAGTATTCGTCCTTTTACAGTTAATGGCAAACAAACGCTTTGTTTTGTTAATGTAAATGAGCTACTGGGTTTTGAGGTGGGTGATTTGAAAACAAAAAAAATGCTTTATCATGTTGAGGTACAAGGCTTTACCAAAGGCCTCATCAAGCGGCACGGTTGCCCCAGTCATGGCATTGGACTAATACCAGACGAAACAGAACTATGGCTTGCCGATGCTTTCAATCAGCGAGTTCATGTATTTGATGCTACCCGAATGCCTCCTGTGCAGCAAACAAGCATTGCACTACGAGATCAACCGGGTTGGATTACCTTCAGCTTAGACGGCCGCTATGCCTACCCCTCAACAGGTGAAGTGATTGATATAAAAACCAAAAAAATCATTGTTGCACTTCAAGATGAAACAGGTGCCGCTGTACACAGTGAAAAAGTAGTAGAAATTCATTTTGAAGGAAAAAAAGCCGTGCAGAAAGGTGATCAATTTGGGCTGGGTAGGGTTTTGTAACTTAAAGTAATTTGGCTTGCCGGTGGGTAAAGAAACACATGCAGGTTTTATCTAAAATATAAGGCTATTTGCATTGCCACCTGCTTCAGCTGGTGGATAAAGAAAATGCTTTTTACCCACCAGCTAAAGCAGGCGGCAAGTGAATAGAAAACATTAAGCAACTTTATGAGTATTCAATCATAACCTCTTTTAACCTAATATGAACACCAATCGAAGAAATTTTATCAAAACAGCCAGCGCAGGTACTTTGGGGCTCAGTATGTTGCCCCTACTGGATTCATTTGGCCAACAAACAGTTTCCTTACCACGCCGCAGCCCCGAATCACAAGGCGTTTTGTCAAAAGGCATTAGCGATTTTCTGAAAGCTACCAAAGATTCTGACTTAGAATGGCATAGTTTTATGCTTGTTAGACACGGAAACGTAGTCGCCGAAGGCTGGTGGAAACCCTTTGAAGCCGCCAATAAACATACGCTATATTCGCTGTCCAAGAGTTTTACGAGCACAGCAATCGGCTTTTTAGTACAAGAAGGCAAGATTTCGGTCAATGACCAAGTGCTTAAATTCTTTCCAGACGATGCCCCCACATCGCCAAGCGAAAACTTAAAAGCTATGAAAATCAAGCACTTACTTACCATGAACACGGGACATCACACCGATTCAATGCCCGATTTAAGGGCTAACCCCAATCAATCATGGGTAAAATCGTTTTTGGCAAAACCCGTAGAGCATGAGCCGAGTACTTTTTTTATGTACAACACGGGAGCTACCTACATGCTGGGGGCAATTGTACATAAAGTTACAGGACAACTATTAGAAACCTATTTGGCACCTCGCCTATTTCAGCCGCTAAATATCACTGGCTACGACTGGGAAAAATCACCACAAGGGCTTAATACCGCTGGATATGGGCTGCGAGTAAGCACCGAAGACATTGCCAAATTTGGGCAGTTGTACCTTCAAAAAGGTAAATGGAATGGCAAGCAATTACTTCCCGAAAGTTGGATTAATGAAGCCACCAGTAAGCAAACTACCTCGCAAGCAGGCGATAACGACTGGTCGCAGGGCTACGGGTATCAGTTTTGGCGTTGCAAGCCCGGGTTCTACAGGGGCGATGGTGCTTTTGGGCAATTTTGCATGGTCATGCCCGAGTACGATGCGGTGTTGGCAATGACTTGCGAAAGTTTTAACCTGCAAAAAACCATGGACGTGGCGTATAAAACCTTACTACCTGCCATGACAAGCAGTAATGTATTGCCCGAAAACCCAACGGACTTAGATACGCTAAAAAAAGAAATTAGCGAGTTATCGCTACCAATTCCAAGAGGGGCTAAAACGTCTATGCTTAGTGCAAAATACAGCGATAAGGTATTTGAGATAGACAAAAACGAATTCGGCATCAAACGTATCGGTTTTGGGTTATTTGAGGATGCTGGCGTTTTAAGAATTGATTATGGGCAGGGAATGGAAAAAATAGGATTTGGCTGGGAGAAATGGAAAATAAACCCAAACAAACGAAAAAATCCATTCTCCACAAATCCAATAGTTGTTCCTTCAAGAGTGGCAAGCACCGCCACTTGGGTCAATGGTAGTACCTTACAAATCAGTTTC
>JBGAVQ010000408.1:0-3442 GCA_044228045.1 Spirosomataceae bacterium | reverse complement strand
AAATAAAACGTTACAAAAACAAAAAAATCAATTTAGAAACGTTTGTTTTAACGGAAAAACGAATAAATTTGAGAATGGATACATTTCTAAAAACGATTTATTAAGCCATTGAGACCCAAAAACGCAAAGTTAAGATAATCAATACTTTATAAATCTTTGTAACTTAGTGTCTTTGTGGCAAATTTTAAAATGTACCCTAATATACATACAAACATAAGGTCTATATAGGCAACTCAATTACAATAGTAGTACCGTGGCCTTTTTCGCTGTTTACTTCTATGGTTCCACGATGTTGCTCAATAATGCCGTAGCAAATCGCTAAACCTAATCCTGTGCCTTCGCCAACGGGTTTGGTGGTAAAAAACGGCTCAAAAATGCGTTTTCGGGTGGCCTCATCCATACCGCAGCCGTTGTCCGTAATGCGTATTTGTACTTTGTTGATAGCCTTTAAGGTCACAATTTCGATGATTCCAGTAGGCGGTACTGCTGGTAAATGAACACTTAAAACCGCTTGTACAGCGTTGGTTAATACATTCAAGAATACCTGATTGAGTTTGCCGGGTAGGCCATCTACCAACGGAATATCACCATAACGTTTAATGAGCTTACAACGATCTCGTACTTCAAAACTCAGTAAGGCCACTGCTGCATCAATGCACTCGTGCAGATTTACCTTGCTAAACTCACCTTCTTCGTTGCGGGCAAAGGTTCGTAAGCCCTGCACAATGTCACGGGTTCGCTCTACGCCTCGCTCAATGCTGTCCATTAGGGTTTGAATCTCTTGGTTCAGTTCTACAAACGAAGGGTTTTGAAGTTGGTCTGTGGTCATTATGGCGGTAATGTCGGACAAATCAAGTTTGAGTGCTTGTACATTGTTGGCCACAAAACTGATTGGGTTGTTGATTTCGTGAGCAATACCTGCTGTAAGTTGCCCAATAGAAGCCATTTTTTCGGAGTGCATGAGTTGCTCTCGCATTTGGTGAAGCCGCTCGAGGGTACGTTTCAGCTTATCTTTTTCACCTTCAAGTTCTTGGTTTTTGTGGGTAAGTAGTCGGTTTTTCTGTTGGTTTTGCCACCAGGCCCAGCCAGCCAATAATGCTAACAAGGCTATGCCAATAGCCACAATGGCTACATTTCGTTTTTGCAATTTTTGGGTTGTTATTTCAGCGGCAAGTAGTTTGTTTTGCTGATTGCGCTTGTCTGATTCGTATTTTTCTTGTAGTTCGGCGGCGCTTTTATAGGTTTCAATGTTAATGATTTCAGATTCCATTTGGTAATGCTTCTGACTCATTTCAAAGGCTTTTTTAAAATCACCTTTTTCTTTATAAAAATCTGCATAGTTGCTGTAAGTATCTGATTCTTCGGACTTTGAATTATTTTTTTGTGCAAGCTGAAGCGCCTCGTTGAGGTAATGCTCGGCCTTCTCAAATTGTTTTTTACCCAGATAAATTCCAGATAAGTTCACATAGTCGTGCCATAGGCTGGCGTTCTCTTTATGGCGTAGGTGATACGCCACGTTGTAATCCATATAGGGTTTGGCTTGGTCGTATTGTTGTTGCTTAATGAGTAGGGTTGCAATGTTGATATTGAGGATAGAAATCCCCGCCGAATCCTCAATTTTTCTCTTAATAACCAACGACTTCTGATAATAATACAGAGCACTATCATGCTGTTGAGTTTGTCGGTAAAAAATTCCTAAGTTTTGATAAAAAGCAGACAAACGTTTTGGTTTTACCTGTGCAGACTCACCCAGGGCAATGGCTTTTTTGATGAAAGTTTTTGCTTTTTCATATTGCTTTAAATGGCTGTATTGGGCTGCAATGTCTGACAACGCCGAAACCTGAGCCTCGGCGTCGTTGTTTTGTTCACTGCAAACTAAGTTTTTTAAGTGCCAATCAATGGCCTTGTTGTATTCAGCTTTACAGTCGTAGTAGATACCCATTAGTCGGTAGCTGTCGCAAACGCCACGTTTGTAGTTGATTTTAAGTGCCTCTTGCTTAATATAGACCGAATAGTGCAGAAACGAATCAACGTTTGTTTCATCTAAATAAAGCACTCGGTCGGCAAGTGTTTTGAGGCTCTCGGGCGTGTGTGATTGAGCCATCAATGTGCTACTAAACAACAAACAAACAAGCAGTTTTTTCATGAGATGGTTTTACGGCACATTTTTTGAAAAATTACAAAAAAGTAAATTTAAAAACCTCACAGATTTCAAGAATCTGCGAGGTTTAGTTTTAGTTACGCCAATTTGCACCACTTAGGGTTTACTGGATCCTTTACCTGCGTATTGTTGCGAACCCGCCTTGATGGCATCGTTGAGCGGAAGCCAATGCAACCAAACTTCGGCTGCTGCCCCTTGGCTACTACCTTGCAGAGGCAAACTTAAAATACTACGCACTTGATTCCAACCACTGTTTGATACTTTTACGTTGGCTTCAATTTCGCCTCGGTTTACGTCTTTGCGAGCCATGTAGAATTCGGCCCATTGACTGTTTACGGGGACTTTTATCATGGCGGTGGCATTGCCAGTACTGTTTTTGAGAAATTGACCGTAATCGTCCATGTCGTCGAGTTTCATCATGGTGTTGTATTCTTTGTAATCGTATTTTTTATGACCAACAAAGAGGTTATTGCTCAGCGAAAGGTTTTTGCATTGTTTTACATTGTCCACCCCGCCAAAGTCGCCGAAACCCAACACGTTGTTTTCGGCAGTTACGATTGTATTTCCATCCATTTTGATACAATTACCGCCATAGCTGGCAATTTCGTCGTGTTTCCAGCAAAACAAAATGGTGTTGTTACGAATGGTGTACTGAGGTAAGCCGTCGGTGCCCTGATGCAACGATTTGCACATAATGCCTTCGCCAGTGTTGTTTACAATAGCATTGTTCTCAATAAGAGCCGAGCCGTTTTTGCCCAACTGCACATCCAATGCGCCTTGAGTTGGGGCGGTATTGGCTATCACACAGTTTTTGACAACAACTTTGGTATTAGCACCTACTCTAATTTTGATGCCGGGGGTTTCGGGGCTGGGGTTTTGGCCGTCTTGCTCTGAGGCTTTTCGCAGAATGTACATGCTCTTTTGGGCTTGATAACGATTGCGTGGGCCGTTGTCAATGACCAATCCATCAATTACAATTTCGCCGACCCAGTCTTTAAATTTTTTGTCGGTCAAAATACCAATGCGCTCTGTGGACTCCTTCATGTACTCATTGGTGCCAGTTAGCACGGTACGGTATTTGCCCCACGGGTCACGAGTGCTGAAATCGGGACTATAGCCGCCGATGATACTCACAGGCACATCCATCACATCAGAACCTCGCTCTGTTGCACCTAAGTATGTGCCTGCGGCAATATGAATGCGGTCGCCTGCTTGAAGCAGAGGTATAATTACGCCCAGCTCTTTGGCGGGTTGCTGTTTGGTGGCTTCTCGGCCATTGCC
>JBGAVQ010000407.1:0-3445 GCA_044228045.1 Spirosomataceae bacterium | reverse complement strand
TTCGTTGAACGACCCTCAACAGACCTGTATGCCATTTAAGTTTAGTGCAGATGTAGATAAGCAAACGTATTTGTATGTAATTGGGGGCGGCACTGCCGTCAGCACGATAGATACGCTTTTCCCAGGTGATGCGTCGGTAAGCCCCATGATTGGTGCCAATACCAAAGTAATGTTGCCTTCGGAGGACGATAATTATACGCTCTATGGCGCAGCTGGGACAGAATATTGGCTTTTTTTGTTTTCGGAGACCCCCTTAGATATGCAAGCATACACCCAAAAGATGATGCAACGAAGGGGTTCTTTTGCGAGCCGAGTCATCAGTGCTTTTGGTGATGAATTAGTGCCTTATGAGCAGGTAAACTACAAAGAGAAAAAGATGGGCTTTGAGCTAAAAGGCACGCACAAAGGGCATATTGTACCGCTCATGATTAGTTTGAAGCATATTACTAATCCCAACAATAAGCAAGGAGACTGTCAATAACATACTCCTTGCTTATTGAAAAAAGACTACTTTTTTGCCGTTCTGGAACCTAAAAAATATCCAATGGCCAAACCAACCACTAAGCCTATGGCTAAGGCGGTAATGTCAAAACCTGCGCTCTCCTTGGGTGCGGGGTTGGTATCAACGGGTTTTTGGGCAAAAGAAATAACAGCTAACAGCATAAAAAGGCAGGTGTATAGCAACGATTTTTTCATGATGCAGGGATTTAAAGGGTTAGAAGACAGTCAAATATAATCAAAATGACAAGTGCTGTTCATTTTTACCTGTTTTTTCTTACCAAGAAATCAACTGATTGGCAATTTCACCACAAACGTCGTCCCCTCACCCTCCACACTTTCCACCTCAATGGTGCCGCCATGCCCTTTGGTGACAATATCATACGCCAATGAAAGCCCCAAGCCTGTGCCTTCGCCAGTGGGTTTGGTGGTGAAAAAGGGTTGGAAGATTTTGGGTAATACGTCAGCAGGGATGCCTGTGCCGTTGTCTTTTACAGAAATAATTATTTGATTGTTCGTCTGTTGTGTTGAAACAATGACGGTTGGTTGGTATTGCGTTGGTAGAGCCGTTGCGGAGTGCCGCCCAGCATGCAACGGCTCTACGACGTTGTTTCGTTGATGCACGGCATAAAACGCATTGTTAATCAGGTTCAATATCACCCTTCCAATATCTTGCGGTACGACATTGATAAGAGGGAGGTTTTTATCTGCAATTAGTTCATAATCAGCGTTAAAGTCTTTGTATTTAGCCCTCATGCCATGATAACTGAGCCGCAAATATTCATCTGCCAATTTATTGATATCAGTCAAAGCTCGCTCGCCTGTGCTGGTGCGGGAGTGTTCGAGCATATTTGACACAATGCTGCTGGCTCGCTTGCCGTGGTGATTGATTTTTTGTTGATTCTGGCTTAAATCGTTGGCCAAATCTATGATAAGTTCTTTGTCAATTTCGGGCTTTTCAGCTTCTTCTTTTAACTCATTTGCCAGTTCAACTGACATTTCCGAAAAGTTATTTACGAAGTTTAATGGGTTTTGTATCTCGTGGGCAATGCCTGCTGTAAGTTCGCCAAGTGAAGCAAGTTTCTCTTTTTGGATGAGTTGGGCTTGGGTAGATTTGAGTTCGGTAAGGGCTTTTTCGGCTTTGTCTCGTTGGTGGTCTATCTCATCTTTTTGTGCAAGCAACAGCGCATTTGCTTTTTGTTTATGGCGATTGTTGCGATAGAGAACGAGCGCTAACAGGATAATAATCCCCAAAATACCTAACAGTATATACAGTTGTAGCCGATTTTGATATTCTTTTTGAGCATTTATTAACTCTTGGTGACGTAACTGTTCGTTAAAACTCAACTTTTGTACTTGTTTTACTTCTTCTTGGCTAAACATACTGTCTTTGGCGGCAGTAGCAATCTTAAAATAACGATACGATTGTTTTTCATCCTTGGTTTCGTATAATTCTGATAGTATAATGCTGGCTTCAAAAATGTAATGTGGATTATTTACTTCTTGCCCGGCCATTAGTGATTTCTTGGCGTAATACAAACATGAATCGAGAGCGTTCATTTCTTTGAAAGTCTTGGCCAAACCCAAATACGTTTGGCTAAACGTATCGGTATCGTCCACCGTTTTTGAGTAAGGCAAACTGCGGTGATAATACTCCAAGGACAGTGGATACATTTTCATTCGGTAATAAATGTCGCCAAGGTTTCCGAGTAAGATATTGATGTTATTGCTTTTGAGACGTAGCCCCATCTCATACGATTTTTGGGTATAAATTCGAGCGGAGTCCAACTGATTCAGTTTGTCATAATCAGCACCAATATTGACCAATGAGATTTGGATGAGGTTTTGGTCATTTATTTGCTCGGCAATGGCTTTGGTTTTTAAGTAATACTCAATGGCTTTTTTGGATTCCTTTTGGCTCGAATACAACACACCGATGTTGTTGAGTGTTTTGGCCATTCCCTCCAAGTCGTGGTTACTTTCGGCTATTTTTAGAGAGTTTAAGTGCATTTCTAAGGCCGATGGATAATTACCCGTAATGCGGAGTATCGAACCCATTCGGTTCAAAATTCGTGCTTTTCCTTTGTCGTAATTCAACTTTTCGGACAAAATCAGACCCTCTTTGGCGTATTTCATCGCTACCAATGGCTTTGAGTACATGAGGGTGCGCCCCACTTGATCCAGCAATAGCACACGGCTGGTATCGGGCATGGGTTTGGTCAGTAGTTGAATAAGGCTATCGGCAGGGCTTTGTTGAGCCAAAGCAGTTGAACCTACAAAAATGATAAGCACTACATATAGGGAGAAAATAACTTTCATTGCCAAAGGGTAGGTTGGTGCTAAACAAATGTAGTAGTTTCTTTGGCATCAGACCAATAGTTGGCTTAGAATAGTTGAGCAACTATCCTACCACCAATTCAACCTTAAAACCATCTTGGTAGGTCGTTGTTAAGCTACCACCTAATTGGGTAGCTCGCATGGTCATATTACTAAGGCCAAGGCCGTCAGAATTCACGCTTATTTGATTTGAACCGTTGTCGTGAATACGTAATTGAAGTTGTTTGTTTTGTTCGACAAAGTGGATGACTACGTGCGTAGCGTCGGAGTGTTTGCAGATATTGGTAATGGCTTCTTTGAAAATCAGGTAAATATTTTGCCGTTTTTGCGGGTCAATAAATCGTTTGGTGTCGTCTATTTCGAGTTTAAAATCGTGTGCAATCTGCTTGCGGTTGAGGTTTCTTTCAGCAAATGCCCGCATTCGGTCTATGAGGTTTTCATATTTGTCTTTGCGGGAATCTATGGCCCATACGGTGTCACGCATTCGTTCCATGGCATCGTGGCTCATGGCACTGATTTCATTCAAAGACGCTTTCTGTTCTTCCTTGGCCGTAAAAGCCATCATCTGCGACTGCATGGCCAACCCCGACAAAATAGACCCCACGTCGTC
>JBGAVQ010000406.1:0-3446 GCA_044228045.1 Spirosomataceae bacterium | reverse complement strand
TGTCATAAATCTCGCTTCGGTTGCTTGTGATAGGAAGTAACAGTGTTTCAGCCATGAATTGAGTCGAAAAAGTCAAGAAAGTCGAAATATCGAGAAAGTCAAGAAGTCATAAGTTGAGAATACAACTATGTGTTCTCTATACCTATCGCACCGGTGAACCGTGTGGTTACTAAACCCCAACCTTTAAAAAGTGTTTTTTTAACCAACTTTGGTGAGCAGGAACTTGCCAGTCGGTTTTAAAATCAGACAAAGTGGCTATCATTGGGTTAAAAACCATTGTGTCGGCAGTAATAAGTCCCTCATTTACAGCTTGCTTTGCTTTTAGCATTTCGATGGTTTGAACATGACCATTTTGCAAGAAGGCAATCGAACGGTCAAAAAAACTAAGTCCCGTTTGAGCTTCAATTTCTTTAAACCAACGAGTAGAGGCATCAATAGAGCACCCTGAGGGCAGGTTTTGGGTTTCGTCCACAGCCACTACAGCAAAGCGATTGTAAAGCAAAGTAGCCGAACCAAGTAGCGCTGCTCCGTGAGCTGCCCAATCGCTTATTTGGTTCTTTAAAAACTGTTGAATACCCGCCATTTCTTGGGTTGTCAAGTCTCTATTGGCTTGATACACCCATACTCGGGCGTGCGAAGGCATTTTGTCAAAATCTATCCACATATTTTTTTAGCATTTGTTTTCGGGGCCAGACCTTCGGTACAGACCCCAGCTCAAGGTCTGCACCGAAGGTCTGACCCGTTCCATTGTTTTAACGAATAGGGTTTGTCAATAGTTCATTGATTTTACATCAAAAACGGTCTTCTGCCAGGCAAAAGACCGTACTGAAGAATTTACTGTTTTGACAATACTATTTCAGGATTCACTTGGTTTTGAGTTGTATTATTCCCTTGACCAAATAGCCAGATAATGCCGAAAATCCGCCGACCAATCCGCCAATTAAAGCCGAAACCAAGGCTAAAACAAGGCCACTGGGCAATTTGAAAATTTGGGCAACCTTATCAGCCAGCACATCTGCACCCGCAACATTGGCATACATCGCCATGCCTACCCAACACACAAACAGTGCTGCCAGACCTGAGATAAAAGCCCCACCGCCAGACTGTCCTTTCCAAAATGCTGCCAAAAATGCAATGGGGGCTATGACCCACCAAGGCAAAAAAAACTGTGCTACAAAGCTGATAATCAAGATAATAAGAAAAAGCATATCGGTTAAAAGTTGAATGTGTAATGGTTAAATAAAAACTGCATGTTACTTACTTCCCGAAATTCCCACTCGCTTCACAATCCGACTGCTTTTGTCGTCTTTTGAGCGAAGATAGAGCAATTCGTTGAGTTCGCCATTGGCCCATTTGTCAATCATGTTGTCATAAAATTTACTTCCGGGATTACCAGATTGCCCACCCGGATACAGACCATAAGCCTTGGGGCCTTCTTTACTCAACTGTACAATCATCCGCCATGAAGGACCATGTCCACCACCTGTTGCATTCACAATGCGAGGTCCGCCGCCAGTCTTGATATTGAGGCGGCTCAAGGCATCCATCCCCGGAATCAAGTGCCTTACTCCTGTAGCTTTAATCTGCCACCATTGCCATTTTTCACCCATAGAACCATTTCGTTTTACAAGCGAGTCAACAGCAGCTTTAAAACTATTATTCAGTATTTCGGCGGCTGTTTCTACTTTGTCTTTTGTCGTTAGGTCATCAAACCACTTGGCAGTAGGTTGTTTTTGCGAAAGCTCTATGGTGCGATAAAAAGTTGGAAAACGATAAGGCAACGAATCACTTTCTGGCAAATTATCTTTCCATGTTGCATCCATCAAGCGGCTCACCCATTCTTCAAAAATGGTAGGGCCAATTTCTTCGGCATTGTTGTAAAAATCCCATTTTTGTAAGGTAGCAACAGCTTGTTTTTGTGAGTCGTTTAAGTCTTTGCTGTTCAGATATTTCATCATACCAGTCAAAAAATCACGAGCATCCACATTCATATTATCATTTTGCAACATCCGAAGGCTATCTACCGTGGCGTTGGTCATCAGTGTCAGCCTTTCGTTGATGCGCCGACCTCGGTTGGCTGGGGCAAAATTCCAACCTAAATAATATGGATATGCTGGGTCGGTAGAAAACTGGTTAGCCGAACTCACAAAATTCCTCGGAGGATTTTTCACATGAGGGTTCTGGGCATGTGGAATCCACCCTGCCCAATCATGGGTAGCGTTGGTGCCGTCCAAAAGGTACTTGCCTTGTTCTTTCCATTTGAGTGGGAACAGACCATTTACCCAAATAGCCACATTGTTTTCATTAGAAGCGAAGCAGAAGTTCTGAGCTGGAAACGCATAATGACTCAACGCCTTCACGTAGTCATCATAGCCTTTGGCACGGTTCAACTCATAAAAAGTTTGCACACTGTTGTTTGGCTCATGGGCAATCCAACGCAAGGCATAACCAACAGGTGTGTTCATATTAAATGCTTTTTCGCCTTGCAAATACACAACTGGCCCATGATGCGTATAATAAACTGTGTCCACTTTGTTTGGCTTACCTTTTATTTTTACGGTTTCTATACGAGTTTTGGTAGGCTTCCACTTGCCATCGTGCCAATATTCTTTTTTCGTAGCGTCTTTAAATTTTACTTCAAACCAGTCCACTACATCTGAGCCTACATTGGTGGGGCTCCACGCCACGTTTTCATTGAAACCAATAATAACCCCTGGCGAACCTGGCAAAGTAACCCCATAAACATTCACCCCAGGAGCCACCATCTGAATCTGATACCAGATAGAAGGTAAATTGAGCGACAAATGCGGATCTCCCGATAAAATAGGCAAGCCCGTTGCTGATTTTGAGCCATGCACCGCCCAGTTGTTAGAACCAATACCCGGGTCACGGTCATCTTCTTTAAATGCCAATGCCCCAGTTGGGGTTGTCACATCTGCCATTTTCATGGTAGGTAATGCCTTAAAGTCCCACTTTGTCCCTACTGGTATAATCGGACTCTCAATAAATGGAAAATCAGGAAACAACTCATCGGCAGCGGCAGCCCCCAGTTTATTACGCACATTCGAAAGGCGCAGTTCGTCTGTACCCGATGCCAAGGTAAACGACATTTCTTCAATCAACAGCGCCGACTTCATCGGAGTCCAGTCTTCTGGTTCATACCCCAATAACTTAAATTCCAGTGGATAGTCTTTCGGTTTGAGTTGATGAATATAGGCGTTGATGCCAGCTGAGTAAGCCTCCACCGTTTCTTTGGCTTTCGGATTGGTATCAAACAGTTTCATAGACTGCTCGGCTCCATAAACAGACCCCATTCGGCGCTTGTAGGCATCAATGCCTGCAGCCCGCTCGCCAATTACCTCTGCAAGACGGCCACCAGCCGAACGAGCAACAAAATCCATTTGCCAGAGGCGGTCTCTTGCCTGCACATAGCCTTGAGCAAAATA
>JBGAVQ010000405.1:0-3450 GCA_044228045.1 Spirosomataceae bacterium | reverse complement strand
ATCCATTTGAAACGGCTGCTTATCAAACACCTAAAGGCAAAATTTCGATGCCTGTGCGAACCCAATTTGGCTATCATTTGGTTAAAGTGA
Organism: Spirosomataceae bacterium; assembly: GCA_044228045.1. Taxonomy (GTDB): domain Bacteria; phylum Bacteroidota; class Bacteroidia; order Cytophagales; family Spirosomataceae; genus JAXLVB01. The sequence goes on along the minus strand of JBGAVQ010000405.1, from coordinate 3,360 downwards.
CCGACCGCCGAGACTCACGAGGCAAGCTCAAAGTGGCGCACATTATGACTCGCTTTAAACCCAACGCTACCGATGAAGACCGCACAGCCGCCCGTCAGAAAATTGAGGAGATTTATGCTAAACTTCAAAATGGCGAAAAGTTTGAAACACTTTGCAAAATGTATTCTGAAGATGCCAGCTCGAGCAACAGCAATGGAGAGCTGCCTGCTTTTGGTGCGGGCGAAATGGTAACACCTTTTGAAGAAGCTTCTTTTGGTCTCGAAGACGTAGGCAATGTGTCTAAACCCGTGCAGACTCAGTATGGCTGGCATATCATCAAACTGCTCGAACGCAAAGAATTAGAGCCTTATGCTGCCATGCAACCCTATTTGCGCCAAAAAGTACAGGCAGATAGTCGTTCTAATTTGGGTAAAGCGGCGTTGGCAAAGCGGTTGAGAAAAGATACCAAGTTTAGTGAAAATACCGAATTAGTAAAAGAAACCCTTGCAAAAGCTGACTCAAGTTTGCTAAAAGGCAAATGGAACTATGATGCCACTAACCCAAATCTGACCAAATCATTAGTTAGCATTGGTGAATCGTCAGCTACTTTGAAAGATTTTTATGGGTATATTAAGAAAAGCCAAATACCAAGCCAAGGTTCACCAACGGTAGTGATGCGCCGCCTGTATGACGAATTTGTGAATGAACAACTCATCAAAAATGAAGAAGCCAATCTCGAAAAAAAATACCCTGATTTTAAAGCCTTGATGCAAGAATATCGGGATGGTATTTTGTTGTTTCAGATGATGGAACAAAACGTTTGGCAAAAATCAGTACAAGACTCTACGGGACTCAAAGCTTTTTATGAACGCAACAAGGCACGTTACCCAATGCCTGAGCGAGCGTACGCCAGTTTCATGGGAGCCGAGTCAAAAGAAGTACTCGAACAAAGTAAAAAAGCCTTGTCACAAAATCCATATCCGTTGAATCGCAAGTTAAATGATGTTCTTTTTGACAAGAATCAAACAGCTATTACACCCGAGCAAAAAGAAAAGTTGTTTGATGCAATCGTTATTTTGACCAAAAATCCTGATTACAAAGTAGAAGTTGCGGGTCATATTGATGCTGGCGAGAGAGATTCTGTGTCGGCAGCACGGGCACGTAATGTTACTAAGTATCTGACTGAGAACAGGATTCAGATGACACGCATCATCGAAAAAGACAATAGTAAACTCAAAACGGTGTCTCGTACCGAAAAGAATCGAAATCAACGAGTTAGCCTGATGTTTTACACCACCAATCGGAAAGACATCGAAAAGCAATACAATGCCGAAAAACCTGAGCGTCTAACTCTTTTGGAAGGTTATTTCAAAAAAGGCGACAATAAAATAATGGATGGTGTAGAATGGAAAGTAGGGCCTCAAGCCTTTGAAAAAAGTGGAAGATTCTATGACATTGACATCAAGAAGGTAGATTCAGCTCGTACCAAAACCTTGGATGAGGCTCGGGGAGCGGTTATTAACGACTATCAGAGTTTTCTGGAAAAAGAATGGGTAGCGCAATTGCGGAAGCAATACCCCGTAACAATTAACGAAGAAGAATTGAAGAAAGCAGTAAAGTAAGGTTTATCCCTTATCTTTGTCATCTATTGAATTGAAACAATCGTGAAGAACCTCTTTTTAGTAATTATTTGCCTTTGTGTAGGAGTATCAACACAGGTAAAATCCCAAGACAAACCCATAGTGATTGACAAAATCATTGGCAAGGTTGATAATTTTTATATTCTGAAATCTGACCTTGAGCAGTCGTATGCACAATATGCCAACGAAGCACAAAAGCCTACTCGTTGTCAAATTTTACAGAACCTCTTCATCAATAAGTTGTTGCTTGCCAAGGCCGAAATTGACTCAGTTTTGGTTGACGACAAGCGAGTAGATGGTGAGATGAACGCTCGTATGGAGAATTTTATTAAGCAGTATGGTTCTGAAAAAAACTTAATAGAAGCCCTCGGCAAAAGTGTTGAGTCACTCAAAAGCGAAGTGCGCCAACAAGTAAAAGAAGGCTTGGTGGCTCGCAAAATGCAAGAAACAATTACACAAAATGTAAAAATTACACCAAGCGAAGTCAAGAAGTTCTTCAACGCCATTCCGAAAGATAGTATCCCTTATGTACCTACGGAGGTAGAGGTGGCGCACCTTGTAAGATACGCCAAAGTAACTCGTGACGACAAAAACAAAATAAAAGAACGCTTGCTTGAGTTGCGCCGAAGGGCGCAAGCTGGCGAAGATTTTGCGGCCTTAGCCAAAGAGTTTTCAGAAGACCCAGGTTCTGCTGCCAACGGAGGATTATATGTGAATGTAAAGCGTGGACAAATGGTGCCACCTTTTGAAGGAGCTGCCCTCAAAACCAAACCCGGACAGATTTCGGACGTAGTAGAGTCAGACTATGGTTTTCACATCATCAAAACAGAAGAAATTCGGGGGCAAGAATATACCTGTAGGCACATCTTGCTTCGTCCCGACTATAACCGCTTAGACGTAACCGAGCCTACTCGTTATTTGGATAGCTTACGAATACTGATTTTGGCAGACTCAATTAAGTTTGAAAAAGCAGCCAAAGAATATTCAGAAGACAAAAGTAGTAATGATGCCGGCGGCACGATTCTTGACCCACAAACTGGCGGACCTCGTTTGCCCTTAGATGAAACCATGGACTCTTACTTGTACCTCACGCTTGACTCTATGAAGGTAGGTTTCATCAGTAAACCAGTTCAATATCGCACCGAAGATGGCAAAACTGCTATGCGGTTGATTTTTTACAAGAAAAAATACGCACCGCATTACGCCAGTATCAAAGACGACTATCAGAAAATAGCTGCCATTACATTGGCTCGTAAAAAAAACAAAGCCATTGATGATTGGTTTATTAAAGCAAAGGCGGAAGTGTTTGTTAGTGTAGATGATGAGTACAAAGACTGCAACGTACTGTCGAGTACGGGTAGTCAATGATAGCAATAACTGGTGCAAGCGTCCACGCTTGCATCCGATTGATTCAGATTAAAGTAATCAAATTGAAAACAATATAGTCCCTCGAATAACCTAATGCAAACTTATTCCTCTGATGTTGAGGCAGTTGATGCCCTAAGCGAAGCACATAAAAAACTTCACAACGAAATTTCAAAAGTAGTTATTGGTCAAGATGAAGTAATCCGATTATTACTGACTGCCATTTTTTGTCAAGGTCACTGCTTGCTTGTGGGCGTGCCTGGGCTTGCCAAAACCCTCTTGATACAGACCATTGCCGGAGCCTTAGATCTGTCATTTAACCGGATTCAGTTTACACCAGACTTAATGCCTTCTGACATCACGGGTTCCGAAACCT
>JBGAVQ010000404.1:0-3450 GCA_044228045.1 Spirosomataceae bacterium | reverse complement strand
CATTGGTTACGTGCAATGTCCACAATGCCCTTAGTTTGCGAGTGTCATCTGGATTTGTGACCAAAATTGCCTTCAATGCATCATTCACCTTTTTGTTGCCACCACGTTCTTGCAAAATGGTGCGGGCTTGACGCACATACCAATCGTTGGCATGGAGTTGATAATTAACCAGTTCCATATCGGTTGCTTTCGATAAATCAACTTGTACCCATTTATCGGTTTCGTGGGTAATCTTAAAAATACGCCCCATCGTTTTGTCATGCACGTCGGGGTTGTTGCTATGGCATTGGTTTTTGTCGTACCAGTCTATCGCAAACACCGAGCCGCTTGGGTCGTACTTAAAATTGAGCCATTGCGACCAGCTATCATTCATAGCCATGAAATCTTTCTTGTGCGAACCCACATAACCCGTACCCGAGCGAGTGAGTTGGTCCATGTTTAGCCTTGCCCCGTTAATATTATTCATGAAAATAGTATTCCGGTACTCTTTTGGCCAGTTGTTGCCGCCCAAGTATATCATGGCACCCGCATGAGCATGACCGCCACCAGCAGCAGCCGACCTAAAATTACCCGCATGGGGGCCACGGTCGCCCAGCCAATGCACGTGGTCGGCTATGGTTTTGATGTCGTCGTAGATATAAGGATTGAAGTGCTTGCCCGCCTGACGGAAGTATCGGCCCCCTTGAATGATGTGATACAAATGCGGTATCACACAAGCCGTAATGAACGGATGCCCATAGTCGTTGAAGTCAATGCCCCACGGATTGCTCGAACCTTCGGCAAAAACTTCAAATTGATGTTTGGTGGGGTGGTATCGCCACACGCCTGCGTTGAGTTTGGTTCGTTGGTCGTCGGGAGTGCCGGGCTTGCCAACTTTTGAGTGCGTAAACACGCCATGTGTGCCATAAAGCCAGCCGTCTGGCCCCCAACGAAGACTATTGAGGGTTTCGTGGGTGTCTTGTGTACCCCAGCCGTCGAGTAGCTTTTGAGGTTCGCCCGTTGGTTTATCGGTATTAAAATCAGCAGGGATAAACAACAAATACGGAGCTGCACCCAGCCAAACGCCTCCCATGCCAACTTCGATGCCACTGACAAGGTTTAAACCTTCCTTAAAAACCTTACGGCTGTCTAAGGTGCCGTCGCCATTGGTATCTTCAAAAATCAAGATTCTATCACGACCTTTCCCTTCGGGCGCAGGCACGGGATAGGTGTGTCCTTCTACCACCCAAAGCCGGCCACGCCAGTCAATGGTAAAACTAATGGGACGAATAACATCTGGCTCGGCGGCGGCTAAGGTAATCTTAAAACCTTTGGGCGGAGTCATGGCTTTGGCCGCTTCTATTCCCGATAGGCCTGCGTTGAGAACAGGGTCGAGGGGAGGTAGAATGATAATATCTTTTTGGAATAACTCGTTCGGGAAATCAGGTCGTGTGGGGTAAAAAAGGAAATTATCAAAATTGATATGAGCGAGTTTATCATTTTGAATATAAGGGATTTGAGAAATACCCGTTTCGTTGTCAACAATTCGGATAAAGATGTTTTTGTTCAGGTGAGGCTTCAAATTGACCACCACAGGTTGAAGCGTAGCACGACCCTGGCCTGTTGAACTGAAAATGACTTTTTTGGTATCGGCCAACACAATTTCAACACGGGTATCTTGCAAAGCCCCACCCGACACCATAAATGAAGCAAACGGATGCGTTACTTTGAAAGGCGTAGATGTAAGTGTACCAGTGAGTTTGTAATTGACTGTGCCGCCGCTGCTCAGGAAGTTTTTGCCTTCAAACCCAATGCTCATGTCTTTTTCATGAATCGGCGAAGGGTCGGCATTGATAAGCGGATTCACAAAAGCATCACCAGTGGCAGTCCAGTCGGCCAAAGTGCCTGTTTCAAAGTTGAGGTTAAGGGACTTGCCGTTTTTTGTTGGTAATTTGCCAACTACTTTTACTTCGGCTATGTCGCCTTCTACAACCGTAAGTTTGCCAACCATACCCGCAGCCCGATGCCCCGGCACTGAGCAATAGTAGGTGTCGCTTTTATCAGCAACAAAGGTGATGCTTGTTTTTGAGCCTTTTTCTAAAATGGTTTTACTTTTGATAGCCAGCTTTTCTAAGGCAATGTCGTGCGTCATCAGTTCACCATTGGTAATAGTAATCCGAATACGATTGCCTTTTTTGACTTTTAAAGTAGGGTTTCGAGTGCCATTTTTGGCGAAATAACCCAACATGGTTGCTTCTAAGGCAAACTCTTGGTCAATTTTGGTGGTATCTTGCGTAGGGTTTATGGTAGGAACAAATGCGCTGCCATACGCTTGGGGAAGGATGAGAACTCCAAAAAACAAGCAAATAAATAAACGAAACATGTGCATAGGTTTAGGTTAGAGGATGAGTGAAATCTTGACTGAGTTAAATCTTGCCCGAGCGAAATCTTGTCTAAGCGAACTGTTGCCTGAGCGAAGACGAAGGCAACAGTTCATTAGGGTAATTCTTCGATAAAAATGTCTTTAAAAGCCACTTGTGCTGGGCCGCCACTATGAATCTGAAAACCAATTAAGCCCGACTGCGGAATGCTCAAATCTTCTTCGGTGTAATCAGTTGTTTGTTTGCCATTTATAAAGATTCTAATGCGGCGACCTTCGGCCCGTAGTTCGTAATCGTTCCAATCGTTGAGTTTTATAAACTTTTGTGTTTCGTTGGGGTCGAGGCCTGCAATGGTCTTGTTTCGGCGAGACTCGTCGTATAAAGTACCCCAATATTTTTCGCCATAATCGGCCTGATAGCCCGTCATTTCGTGAGCGGGGTCTTTCAGTCGCTGACTCCTAAACTGAATCCCCGAATTGACAAAGCCCTTACTACCAGTGAGTTTCACTTTTAGTTTCAAAATAAAATTGGCATAACTACGAGTTGTACACAAGAAATCGTTGTGCGGAATAACTTTTTCTAAGGTACCACCTACTAATGCTCCGTTTTCGATTCGCCACGTGGTAAGGGTGTCGCCTTCCCAGCCTTTGAAGGTTTTTCCATCAAAGAGTCGTACTGGTTTTTTAGCCGAATGAAAGCCTGTTAAGCTTAATGTAGTGAGTAAAATGCTAAACCAAAGTGTTTTCATGGGTTGTATTGAATGATGATGACTTTGTAGATAAACACTGTTATTTTACTTCCAAGTTGCTATGCCTCGCTACCAGCACCTACTACGTAGCCAAACTCATTTTGATACTCTCGTAGAGTGAGGTATTCGTCAGGGGCAGTATAGTTAGGCGGAATCCGATACCCAATCAGTTGGCTGTTAATGGGTTTGCTCACTACACTTACTCTATCACTCTGATTGCCCCCCAGCAAAGCCAAGTCATAATATTCTTCTTCGTGCCGATCTCGCCTGCGCCCAACCATGCGGTGCTTGGTGATTTTACCCACTACAAAGCCAACGTGCCCACCACCGGTTCGGCGAAAA
>JBGAVQ010000040.1:0-27407 GCA_044228045.1 Spirosomataceae bacterium | reverse complement strand
GAATAAGCCGAAACCATAAACAGTTGCCCAATCTTTTGGTCATTGGTTAAGGTATTAAACACGCTATCTGCCCACAGCGATTCCGAAAAAACCTGCAAAGCATTATGTTTAGCGGCAACTGGAACAAACACCTTTCTGACAGGTGGTTCTTGGAGTTTCTTATACAAACCCGACGAAAACACGAATAACAAGACAATCAACAAGCGATGCAACATATATTAAAACTGGTTCAGGGTTTCTGTTTTTTAGAAGGCTTGGAAGCCTACTATATCACACACTCATGCTCTTCCTAATTTTCAAAAAATCTATTAAAACCTTTTGTTATCAAGCCATCTTTAAGCGGTTGGTCAGCTGTCCAAAGCTCACAATCTAATTCTAAGGCTAATGCAACAAAAGGAACGTCTTTTTCATCAACATCTTTACAAAGACGATAGGCTTCAAGATAACAGCTCATCAAAAAATATCCTCATTTATAAAAGTGATGCGTTGGAGCAATAGATTTAGGTATTCATAAAACTCATCTTCTTGTTGGGTATTGTTTTTAAGTAGTTTCTCTTTGTACTTAAAAATTTCGACGACCAAAATTTGGGTGCATAAAAAATATAATCATTATGCAAGAGAAGTTCTCTGATGGCTGAATTTTTTAAGCGAAGAGCCTTAAATACGATATTGGTGTCAATTACTACCGGTTTCTTACTCATCAATAAACCGTTTTTTGTTTTTTGCCCACCAATCTGATTTTATTTCTTCTCCAACCTGTTCAATCTCTTCCCCAAAATCAAACTGTTGAGCTAATTCTTCCATTCTTAATCGCTCTATCAGTCGAAGCAGCCATTCTTTATCAAATGTTGCTTTGTCAATAGAGATCAAGTACTTGTCTTGCTTGGTTTCTAAATGAATACTTGTCATGGTCTGTTAATTAGCTATTTTGATGGCGATCTATCAAAAATTAGAATGTTATGTATCACCTCAATCGCTCTCTTTTAAGATGATAGGTTATACTAATAGCAATAAGTATCGCATAAGGTGTTGAAATCAGAAAAGAATACAACATGAGTTCATTTCTATTCAGGCCCGACGCTAATTCCCTCACAAAATACTCCGTAGTACCAGCTGCCCAAAGTCCTAAGGCTGCTCCATTCATGCCTACAATATGGCGTTTTTTCCAGTTCGGGTTTCTCTTTTTTCGTAAAGCTGGTATCATGCCATAACCTAAAAAGAAGAGAGAAACGGGTACAAGAAAGTGAAAAACACTGGGTTTTCCATTATTAAAATCATAGATAAATAACGCTGAGAGATTAACCAGAACTAACGAAACAGCAAAAACATACCCAATTAACTTATGGGCTCTTGTGCCTTTTTGAGTAACAAGAATATATGCACCCGTAATGAGTCCAATAACAGCAGTACTAAAATGAATGCCGCCGATTACAGAATGAACCCAATTTGAAATATCGAACATGGCATCTATTGTAAAAATGAGTGATACCTGCACCGCCCCAATTAACAGGGCTTAGGTCTATTGCTTTTCCCCTTCTCGAACAAAAATCAAAATTTATCCTGTACAATGCAAGTGTCTAAGTACCTGTTTTTCATTTTTTTTAAATCATTTTATCTTATTCAACGTTATGCTACTATGCGTGTTTTCCTTGATTTTAGCTGATTTTTGTGCGTAATTGCGATAAGATTTGTGAAAAATTGGCCACTTTGGTCACCGATAGAGCGATGCAAGATATTATCCAACTACTTCCTGACTCAATTGCCAACCAAATTGCGGCGGGCGAGGTCGTGCAACGACCCGCATCGGTCATAAAAGAATTGTTGGAAAATTCGATAGATGCCCATGCTCAGACCATACAAGTGGTTGTAAGAGAAGCAGGAAAGGTGCTGATTCAGGTCATAGACGACGGCATTGGAATGTCTGAAACCGATGCACGCATGAGTTTTGAGCGACATGCTACTTCCAAAATCCGCCATGCAGACGACCTCTTTCGCATCCGCACGATGGGTTTCAGGGGTGAGGCATTAGCTTCTATTGCTGCCGTAGCCCAAGTAGAAATGCGGACCCGTCGAGAAACCGACGAGTTGGGTCTTTTGCTCCGCATGGAAGCCTCCGAACTCAAAGCCCAAGAAAGCGTTGCTTGCTCGCACGGAACCAATATTCAGGTAAAAAACCTGTTTTATAATGTGCCGGCTCGTCGCAATTTCTTGAAGTCAAACCCCGTAGAGATGCGGCACATTTTAGATGAGTTCCAGCGGGTGTCGTTGGCACATCCAGAAGTAACTTTCATATTGCATCACAACGACTTGGAAGTTTATAATCTGCAATCAGGCAAATTGAGCCGCCGTATTGTGGATTTGTTTGGTAAAAATTATCGGGAACAATTGGGAGCCTGCCAAGAAGAAACACCTTATGTGGGCGTGCAGGGCTATGTAGGTAAACCGTCTTCTGCCAAGAAAACTCGAGGCGAGCAGTTCTTTTTTGTGAACAATCGCTACGTTCGCCACAATTATCTGCATCATGCAGTATTGAGTGCTTTTGAAGGTTTGATTCCCGAAAATATGCACCCGTTTTATGTACTATTCATAGAGATTGACCCCGCCCACATTGATATAAATGTGCATCCAACCAAAACTGAAATCAAATTTGACGACGAACGTTCGGTTTACGCTATTGTACAAGCGGCTGTTCGTAAGGCCATGAGTGCCTACAATTTATCGCCAACCATTGATTTTGAGGCAGATGTAAACGTAAACTTTTTGCAAAACACCTATTCGTCATTTCAGAAAGATGAAAAAGGTGGTTTTTCGGAAAGTCGGATTCCAGAAAAAACGTCATTAGAGAAGTCGAACTTAAGCAGTTGGTCAAAACTTTACGAAGGACTTACAAACGATTTCGATAACCCAAAACAGGAAAAAGAGGATTTTTTGTTTGATTTTGAGGAAGTTACCGACCCAGAGCAAGCAAGTATTACGTTTCAGAGTAAAGCAAACCAATTAGCCTCAAAGGTAGAGCCAGATTTTTGGGAAGACATGGAGCGCACTACTTTTCAGGTACATAACCGATTTGTACTTTCACAAGTGAAGGCAGGAATGATGCTAATTGACCAAAAAGCAGCCTACGAGCGTATTTTGTACGATAAATACATTCAAGTTCTCGAAAAACGAAACGGAGCTTCGCAACAATTGCTTTTTCCTAAAACCATTACACTCAACCCAGCTGATTTTGTGTTGGTGATTGAGATTCAGGACGAAATCCGGGCATTAGGCTTTATGTTTACAGAGATAGGTCATCATTCGCTGTTGGTGCAAGGGATTCCAACCGATGTACATGACGAAAATGAACAGAATTTATTTGAGGGGCTAATTGAGCAATTCAAACACTTTAGAAGCGATTTAACATTAGACCGACAAGAAAAATTAGCTCGTTCGTTTGCCAAACGCTCGGCATCTCGCTATACCAATCGCTTAACTCCGCCCGAAATGAACATCTTGGTAGATCAGCTTTTTGCTTCATCTAATCCCAATTTTACGCCAAGCGGCGAACCAACGCTTACTATTTTGAGTTTGGAGAAAATAGCGGCACTTTTTAGATAAGTATTGAAAGAGGTGCACCGAAGGGGAGAAAAATAACACGAATAGATTCATGCAAAATAACTTAACACCGATAGTTCGGAATTTACTGATAATCAACGTACTCGTATTTATTGTACAAAGTGTCTGGAACGACACACAAATGACTTATTGGTTTGGCTTACATTATGTTAAAGGGGCAAGTTTTATGCCACATCAGTTACTCACCCACATGTTCTTACACGGTGGTTTTACGCATTTGTTGAGCAATATGTTTGGCTTATTTATGTTTGGCCCATTGTTAGAGGCACTCTGGGGGTCAAAACGATTTTTAATTTTCTATCTATTTACAGGGGTTGGGGCGGGTTTGTTATATGCGGCTGTCAATTATTATGAAGTTTCACAGCTTCAAACGGCAGTAGAAGCCTACTTACAAAACCCAGGATACGATGGTTTCGTAAGTTTTGTAAACAAGCACGTTAAATGGTTTTTTACACAGAATTACGATTTTCTGGAAACATTTCGCAAAAATCCCACCAATGCCAGCTACATAACAGAAAGTACAACGTTCATAAAGGAGTATTTCACTCGTCAAGAAAACATCCCGATGGTAGGGGCTTCAGGGGCAATATTTGGCATTCTGATGGCGTTTGGCGTATTGTTTCCAAATACTGAATTGATGCTTTTATTTTTTCCATTTCCGATAAAAGCAAAATATTTTGTACTTTTATATGGTGGATATGAGTTATATGCAGGCGTTCAAAATTCGTCAGGAGACAACGTAGCACATTTCGCTCACGTAGGTGGTATGTTATTTGCTTTCATACTTATACGATTCTGGAACACTGGTCGAAAGAATTTTTACTAACCATTCAACAACTAAATTATTAACGTAACAGCATCCATACCATGAGTGGCTTTTATGACGATTTTCGGGATGCTTTCGCCAAACCAAACAATGGTTTGGTGCAGTTGATTCTGATCAACGTGGTGGTGTTTTTGTGCCTAATTATCTTGCAGGTGGTGCTTACCCTTTCGGGCAATAAAGGCATCTATGACCTCATTTTGACACAATTAACCGTTCCGGCGTTTTTGCCTAATTTGGCATTCAAGCCATGGACATTACTCACGTATTTCTTTACGCACGAGAATCCGCTACATATTTTGTTTAATATGTTGTTTTTGTATTGGTTTGGCGGCCTGGTACAAGAATACTTAGGGAGTCGGCGATTAGTAAACCTTTACTTATTAGGAGGTTTGGTTGGAGGAATCACCTACATTTTGCTTTATAATGTGATTCCTTATTTTGGCAAAGACTTGGCTACTTCGTGGATGTTGGGGGCTTCGGGGGCAGTATTTGCGGTTGTATTTGGAGCGGCTACCTTGTTGCCCAACTATAAGTTTGTCTTGCTATTTTTTGGGCCAATCCGTATTGTGTATATTGCTTTTTTTTACTTGGTTTTATCGTGGGTACAGTTAGTTGGGCCCAATGCTGGCGGTAATATGGCCCATGTGAGTGGAGCTATTGTGGGTTTTTTCTATATCCGTTTCTTACGAAAAGGCATAGATTTAGGAACACCCATTGATGTTGTCACTAATTTCTTTAGAAGATTATTCATGCCGCCACCTCGCCGTTCTTCTATGCGGGTAACGTACCGTTCACAAAGTAAGGCTACTTACAGTTACACCAATGCCGATGGGGAGTTTCCAGACGAGGAAGAAGTAGATGCTATTTTGGATAAAATATCCAAATCAGGCTACGAAAGTCTCACCCGAGAGGAAAAACAGAAGTTGTTTAAAGCAAGCCAAAAGAAATAACAAAAGCCCGAACCGACATCCAGACGTTCGGGCTTTTTCACGATTAGCCCAAGAAATATTGTATCTTTGCGCCAAGTTTTTTTAAGTTTGTTTTCGGTTGTATAAAAACTGAAAAACAAATTAGCAAGGCTAATGGTTAATCCATTAGCTGTTTTATTTAATTCCCTAAAAAATAAGTTTAAGGACATAAAGCTATTTTTTGCTTTTACCTTAATCACTAACCGTGCAAAGCCAATGCTCATTACTCCTGGAAAATTGTTGGCAAAAATTAACGCTCCCGAAGATTTACGGCATTTAGATAAAACCGAACTGTTTCAGGTTTGCTCAGAGCTTCGTCAATTTATTGTTGACAATGTTTCTATATATGGTGGGCATTTTGGGGCAAGTTTGGGCGTGGTCGAACTCACCGTGGCACTTCATTATGCATTTAATACACCCGACGACCAGTTGGTTTGGGATGTTGGTCACCAAGCCTACGGTCATAAGATTTTGACAGGCCGAAGAGATAATTTTCGAACAAATCGCTTTTATGGCGGGCTTTCGGGATTTCCAAAACGGAAAGAAAGCCAGTATGACACCTTTGGCGTAGGGCATTCTTCTACGTCTATCTCGGCAGCTGTTGGCATGGCCGTTGGGTCTAAACACAATGGCAATAAGAAACGCCAACACATAGCAGTAATAGGCGATGGTGCCATGACCGCAGGACTGGCTTTTGAAGGCATGAACCATGCTGGTTCGTTGAAAGATTTGAATCTGCTCATTGTTCTCAACGACAATTGCATGAGTATTGACCCCAATGTGGGTGCATTGAAAGATTATTTGACTGACATTACTACATCGCATACCTATAATAAAGTAAAAGAAGAAGTCTGGAATCTGCTCGGCAAAATGAGCCAGTTTGGTAAAAGTGCCAGAGAGATTGTATCCAGAATAGAAGACGGACTGAAAGCTACATTGCTTCAGCAAAGCAATTTGTTTGAAGCACTCAATCTCAGGTATTTTGGGCCAATAGACGGGCATGATGTAGATCATTTAGTAGATGTTCTCAACGATTTGAAGGAGATTCCTGGCCCTAAAATCCTACATTGCATAACAGTAAAAGGCAAAGGCTATGCCCTTGCCGAAAAAGACCAAACCAAATGGCATGCGCCAGGTAAGTTTGATAAAATAACGGGCGAAATCTTCAAGAAAATACCAGATAAGCCTCAACCCCCTAAGTACCAAGATGTTTTTGGCCATACCTTGGTTGAGTTGGCTGAGAAAAATCCCAAAATCGTAGGCGTTACTCCTGCCATGCCATCGGGTTCTTCAATGAACATTATGATGAAAGCCATGCCCGAGCGAGCCTTCGACGTGGGCATTGCCGAACAACACGCCGTTACCTTCTCGGCAGGGATGGCTACGCAAGGGCTTACGGTGTTTTGTAATATCTATTCGACCTTCATGCAACGGGCTTATGATCAGGTAATTCACGACGTTTGTATTCAAGAATTACCCGTCGTGTTTTGTCTTGACCGAGCAGGTTTTGCCGGTGCCGACGGCCCTACTCACCACGGGGCGTATGATTTGGCCTTTATGCGGTGTATCCCAAACATGATTGTGGCGGCTCCCATGAACGAGCAAGAACTCCGTAACCTTATGTTTACGGCTCAGTTAGACGAAACTCAAGCTCAAAAACAATCCTTCACCATTCGTTACCCAAGAGGTGAAGGCGTAATGCCACATTGGAGAACCCCCTTCGAGCAAATAGAAATTGGTAAAGGACGTAAAATAAAAGATGGCGAAGATGTGGCTATTTTGACCGTTGGGCATATTGGCAATTATGTAAGTAAAGCATGTCAGCTTCTTGAAAAAGAAGGAATTAGCCCTGCCCACTACGATATGCGCTTTGTAAAACCCTTAGATGAAGCCTTACTCCACCAAGTATTCTTACATTTTGATAAAGTAATTACTATAGAAGACGGTTGTGTGATGGGTGGCTTTGGCTCGGCAGTGATTGAATTTATGGCCAATTATGGATACACAGCAAAAGTAAAAAGATTGGGTATTCCTGATGCAGTAATCGAACACGGTGAGCAGCTCGAACTCCACCGAGAGTGCGGCTTCGACCCCGAAGGTATTGCAGAGGCAGTTAGAGAAATGGCAGGAGTACGCCTGTTAATTTAATAACCCCGAAGATTCTTTTTTAGCTCCAACAAATTAGCTAATAATGGCTTTGGCATTGTGCCTTCCAGTGACAATTTACCTTCATAAACCACATCAATTAGCTGTTTGGGGCGTATTTGCCCCAAATTATCTCGCTCATTTCTGATAATAATGGCATCAGAAATAAAAGCTGCCCAATAACTAAACGTGCTATTGTAGCTTGTAATCAAAATTTTACTTTGGCTGAGTAAGAGCAAGTCTGCTATGTCTGGCAGATTTTCAGATAACCTGCAGGCTGGCATAGCCAAGATGGGCGCAATCTGTGTTTGGTGTGCGTCTGTAAAAATAGTAACTGGAACTTCTGCATCCAAAACACCTCGCAAAGCCGTGATTTGTGCCATAAATTCATTGAGTGGAATACAATCTTGCGCTGGAAAATCGCCTCGCCTAATGTGTACGCCAATGAATGGCTTGGGCTGAGTTGCTACTAATTGATGGATACGTGGACGAATCAATTGATGAAATGCTTGAATAATGTGGCCTCGATGTGCTTTGAGTTGAGCAAAATAATCAAGATGTGATGGTACATTTTTGAATAGATACAAAACCTTTTCGGGTTCAATTACCTTGTTTGTTGGTTCAATAGTGATACGATAAAAATATTTGAAAAACCAAAAACGAAGGGTATTAAACCAGTGGTTTTTGAGAACAAAATACCCACCATACCAACGCTTACTTTTTTCTTTCCTAATGAAAGTACCCACAGGCACATGGACCCAGTTTTTGACAAAAAGCTCAAAACCGTGTTGTTGCGCAAAAACATAAGCCTTTGCCCAAATCAAGAACTTATTACCAAGGCCATACCTCGGTAGTTCAACAAGCACTTTGCTTTTTGGAGGGGGCATTTAATCAAAATCATTTTCTTCGTGCAAAAATCCCATCTACTTGCTGTATTTGATACGTTTTTCGGTCAGTGAATCCTGGCAGAAAGAATAGCGGCTCATATCCAAATCCATTTAAGAAAGGAATCATCCAATCAATCGTTTTACCACCTTCATATAAAGGTATTAAGGATAACTCTAATTGAATCAAATCAATATATTTTAGAGAGTCCTGCGCACCTTCAATCACTCGGTCTTCAAAACCTTGTGTATCAATTTTCATAAATATTTTTTCATCGCTTAATTTTAATTGTTTCGCTATTGAATCTAAAGTTAAAACAGGCGTAGTTTCATTGCTAATAAATTCTGCCTGTGGTGCTGCCGTTGTATGTGAGTTGAGAACATCTAATAATGAGCTGCTATAACTATTTTTAGATATATTGATGGAAGCTTCTCCAATTTCATTTCCAAGGGCACACCGCTCAAATACTTGCCAATTTTTAGTGTCTTGTGAATTTTTCAAAAGAATATTGTAAGCATCAGATAATGGCTCAAAAGAGACGATACGTTTGTTATAACCCAAATCAAGAAGACTTTGGGCATAGTGACCCATGTTTGCTCCAATATCAAGCACAAGAGAAATATTATTTGTTTCTATGAGTTTGACAATTTGCTGCATCTCCAAGTTATCGCCAAAGTGACGAATAACCTCTATACCAAAAGGAGTGGTTAAAAAATCTAAATATCTTTTCAGATGTTGAAGCACTTGCATATTTTATTCAGGTTTTGCAGTTTATGCCATTTTTGACAATTATCAGCCTATTTTTTTATCAGTTCAAAAATACCACAACCCCATCTACACCCACAACTTGTGGCCACACTGTTGGCATCAAGCGAAATATTCTGGTGCAAGATCCCGTCATCATCTACATACGAAAACTGGTAGATTGTGTATTTTTCTTGGAGCAAGGGTAAAAGATATGGCAAGCCAAATACCCGGTGGGCGTTAAATTCGATACGTTGAGCACCAATGGGAACCGAAAAATAAAAACGCCCATCTTTTTTAAGAATTTGATGGATACTGTTTAATCCTTTCAAATGTCCGTAGGCATCAATTGGGTCGTTATAACGACCCAATCCAAAATGTTCAATCGAATGCAGACACGAAATAGAGTCAGTATAGTCAATGAGAGAAGGGTTGAGTTGCATTAAATCTGCCTGCGAGAAAGTAATGTTGCTTACCTGTACCGAAAGAGGCCGAGTATCAAACACCTCAATAGGCCTAAAAGACGCAACATGAGCCACAAAACCATCTACCCGTGAGGCAATATCCACGTGTTTGTATGGATTGTTTTCAAAAATCCGCTGGGCAATCAGTAAATCTTGGTGAAAATAATGCCCCGATGCCACGCCACTTTGTTCGTATTTGTTAGTCAAGATTGGGTACATACGCCCCATAGGAAAGTCTTTATCATTGTTTAATTGTTTCTTTAAGTCCCTAAAATCGTTTAAATACCAGCCAATACCAGAAATATTTCGATAAAAGGTGCTAAAATCAAATCCCAGGTGTTTTAGAACAGCGTGCAACTTGTGAATCATGGTTAATTATTGTATAGTTTTAGTGTAAGGCTGACATTAAGTTGGCCACCGACGTTTCGGGTGAAATTTTTGGGGCTAAATTACGGCTATTTTTACGCATTGTTAGCAGTCGCTCTGGAGGTAACGAAATTGCTTCGAGGAGTTTTGTTTTTAAATCCTGCCTATTTCTTGGTTCAAACGAAAAACCATTGTAGCCCTCAATCAAGAATTCTGATCCTGCCCCGCAGTTATTAGCAAGTAAAAGTGGTAGCCCAGCAGCGGCAGCTTCATGTACTACCACTCCCCATCGCTCACGGTGGCTTGGCAAGCAAAATAGACCAGCCTGCTGGGTTAAAGCCGCCAAATCAGCTTGATTCATAAAGTCAAGATATTCAATGTCAGGATGTTGTGGAAGATTTTCACGGAGGGGGCCTTCGCCTACAACGGTAAGTACCCAATCATTTGGGAAAGTTTGTTTTAGTTCGATAAATACACTTGTTAATAAATCTACCCCTTTGTCGGGCGATAGCCTACCAATGTATAAAATTCGGTGAGGATAATTTATTGTATTTTGAGAAACCAAAGGTTCACTTGCCACCAAAAAGGGATGAATGTCTGCACTATACAGATTGAATAAAATGCTTTTAGGAGCATATCCCAACAGGCGAGCATATGCGTACTGGTAACAACCTGGTATCCACAAATGCGAAAAATAGGGCTTAAAAAACACATGAGAAGTCCAACATGCAATCCACTGCCGCCATGTTGATTGCCATGGCGTGTCGAGGCCACTCACTACTGGTATATTCTTAGCGTTCCATTTTTTTGCAACATAAAGATAGCCCTTATCCATTCGCCCCGACACATAAATCAAATCTGGGCAAACATCATCGGCCAGTTTTAGCAGAGTTGTGGTGTTTAAGGTTGAACGAGGGTAATAAACCACACCTTCAATAGGGGGCGGAAGGTAAGGCGTAAGTTTTTGTGTATCCCAATGTACCACTACTACCTTGGCAGCGTACTGCTCAACCAAAATCCTGAACCACGGCAGGTTGTAGGGCATTAGCTCACTGTACAGAAAAAGGATGGTTTTGTTCATGAAATAGCCTTTCTATTCATGTTTCCCCAAAATTGATTGGCAACAAAATTGACAAGTCGAAACGCCCATCGGATTCCAGGAGAAGTTTTTGTTAGAGCCATAATAGTCTGTTTTTCTTGTAGATAACGCTCGGTGTTAAGGTCGCCGAGCGAAGCTCCATGTTTCAGAAACACCGTTGCCAACACATTCAGTCGTTTGACCCGAACGTTTGGTAGGGCAGTAATGCGCCTAAACAAATCAAAATCGCCAATAATCTTGTAAGTTTCGTAGCGAAGCCCGCCTGCCTTTTCATAAGCTCCTTTTTTGAAAATAGAACTGGGTTGGCAAAAGGGCAGTTCGCCATGCCGAAGCCAATAAGCGGCCCAGGGTTTGGCCGCAATGTATTTGTATTGCTGTGAAGCGGAATAAAAGAAAACCCCATCTCCATAGGTCAAATCGGCATCAGATGAAACGGCTAATTGATAAAGTTTCTCAAAACCAGCGGTTAAAAGTCGGTCATCGCAGTTGAGATAGCAAATAAAATCTCCTTGCGAAGTGGTTATTCCTTCATGAATAGCCCCGTACATCCCCGTTGTGTTTGACTGCATAACTACTTTTATATCAGGATATTTGGCCAAAACAGCAAGCGTGTTGTCTGTAGAATGGCCGTCCACTACAATATGTTCATGCTCGATACTCAAGCTTTGTACACTCTTGATATTATCTTCTATGAAAGCAGCACCGTTCAAAACAGGTGTGATGATACTAAGCATTGTATTAGTTTCAGAATAAAAATTTAAGATGTTGCAACCAGATATCCAGCATTATTGAGTGTTGCTAACAACTCTTTTACACGAACATCAAATGTACCTACCTCAAGCAGTCGGGCGTAATTTTTATGAACAAATTCTTGGTAAATAGCTGGTTGGCTAAGAATAGACATAAGTTGATTTTGTTCATTACCAGCCTCTACCTCAATAACGGGGTTGTAGCCAAATAAATCTACTAACTCCAGAGGGCTATGCCCAATGAGCAAACAACCCGAGGCAATTCCTTGAAAATAGCGAGCGGTTGTAGTTTCAAATTTGATGGTTTTGGGGTGCGTATATGATTTCGGAAAACAAACTAATATTTTAGTGTCGGCCAGCACGGCTTGAAATTTTTGGACTGGTTCAATAAATGTATGATGTAAATGTTGAAAGGAGTGTTCGTAGAGAGTAGATTTGATAGCTTCGTGAAATGTAGAGGAGCTTCTTCCCATTTCAAAAACATCAATAGAGCGACTGGCTAATGGCTTTTTGGGCGAAAAGGGTGTAGGGTCAATGGCTTCGGGAAGCCAGTGAAACCGAATGTGTGGGAAATTGGGTGCAAATAGATTTACTGCATCACGAGATGAAAAAAATACGTGTTTCATATGATGCCGTCTAAAAATTTGTTCCCATTTCCTAATGTCTTCGGGCCAGCAATCGGTAATCCACGGAATCATTTCATGTGTATAGGTTACAGGAAAAAGCCGTGTTTCCGATGACCAGTTCAAGGCAATTATGCATGCGTTATCTTTTCTAACTATAATATTTCTGCATAAGTGTAGTTTGGCCAAAATACCCCCAATCCAATAATGAATTTTGTATGGTTGATAATTTTTGCCTTCAATACCTCCTGCTAATAATGCATTGTTGAAGGCCAGAATCCACCATTCGTTCCAATTAAACCATGCTGGCTCTAAATAAAGAATTACTTTTTTTTTCATCAATAAATCATGTGCTAATTAAGTGACTTCCTGTGTAGAGCCAAGAAGTGAACCTTGATTTGTGGATAAAATACCGATCAAGAAACCCAGTAAAGTAAAAAAAGGAAAAACAATAATATTGGTAAATGTGACAAGAACTAACAAAAAATTGAGGGCAAAGTTATTGTTTGTTTTTCGGGCAGTTTTGTATAAATGAATCAACAACAACACATAAAGGCTAAACCCCACCAACCCGCTTCGTGCAACAATGAATAAAATGCCAGTGGAGGGTGGATTGTCAATGCGCCCGTCGTACATAGACAATTCAAGTCTTGAAATATAGTCTCCTGACGGATAATTAATCAAATTGGGGCCAGCTCCAAACCACAGATGCCTCGGGTTATGGTAAAAGAAATTCAGGGCGGCTCTGTCAAACACTTCAAATTTGGTGAAAATAGCTGGTTCATCTATCATTTGGTCGGCTTCGTTACCTTGTTCGAGGCGGTTGATGCGGGTTCCTAACAAGAAATCATAAAATTCGTTTTGACGCAGTAGCTCGAGGCTAATCATGGTAATTACTGCAAATAGCAAAAAGAAAAAGCCATACTTAACTTGCCAGTTACCCACCAAGAGGGCAAATAAAGAAACAGACGTAGCAATTATAGCAGAAACGGAGATACTGATGAGTAACCCAAACAACGAAATAGCCCAATAAAGTGATTGGTATTTGAAAAATTTTATCTTATTAAAGTTCGCACATGTAATAATTAAAAAAACCAGCCCACAGCACCGCCCAAAGGCTCGTGGTTCGCCCGATAAACCAGTAAACCGCAACAACAACTGACTACGAAGTTCGATGATGGTAAAAAAAGTTTTGAATGGATAACCATACAAAAAATCAACAATAGCAATGCCAACATCTGCCAGCATGACGATACTCAAGGTTTTCAAGAAAAAAGGGATACTTACTACCTGCCGCATAAATACAAAATAGAGGTAGTAGCAAACCATGATATCTGTAAACGACTTGACGAGTGCAACCAAGGCACGATTTTGAATGCGCTGATTCCACAGCCGGTCAGAAAAGGAATCGTCCCAGGGAAATAAAAACCCAAAGAAAATGGCACCAATAATCAATAAAAAATACTCGGCAAATAGGTATTTCAAGAACGAAAAACCTGACTGCTGTACATTGTTAAAAACATCTCGAAAAAAATAAATAGTGTAGAATAGTGCTATATAGTTGATAATAAACAAGTTGGGGCCAAATATGGTAATTGAAAATAGGTCACTCATAAATGACACCACACCCAAGACAAATAGTGTTTTGTGTCTTTGCAGCAAGAATAGCATAGGAATCCCAACCAAAAAAAGAATAGAAAAGATGGGTTTCATTTACGGTTTGAGTAATACCTCAGCTCAAAGAGAGGCGTAGTGTTCTGGTTTGTACGGACACATCTTTTAGCTGATGGTGAAAGCTTGTGGAACTACAAAATTACCAGCGGCTAATTAGCAAATTAAAAAAGCACAAAACTATTCTGAAATAGTATGACCCCCAAAGTATTGCAAACGGTATGGAGAGGAGAGATAAAAACGCCGTTTACTTATACAAAGTTACCAATAGCTCCTTTTACAGCGATATAGAACAACTTAATTTGATTTTTATCAATGAATTTTAATATAAACATAGAAGCAATACAAACAACAAAGATAGAAGATCCTCGCAATAATGTACTGATAATAAGGTGGTTACTGTTTATGATAGGTAAAACTACGATTTCGGTAAATACGATTGTCAGTATTAAGCAGGCAGTTAATATCCAGAAATCAATCGCTTTCTCTAAAAGGCTTATTCCCAATACTTGCTTTTGCCAAAAGAGATTCCAGCCCAAATTAACCAAAATAGTACCGCCATTTGCAAATAACACCCCCTCAAAACCAAGAGATGGACACAAAACCAGTAACAAAAACAGATTGACCACAACCCCACTTACTTGTAGAAAAAGGGCTCTGTTCTCGTAGTTTTTAGCTAATAAAAAATAGTAATGGGGTAGTGCCAAGCTGCCTACCACAAAACTTACAGAGATCACTACAACGGATTTTATCAACAAAGCATTGTTTGATTCAAGCCAAAGGTAGAGGAGATCATGGGCACAATACCCAACAATCAACACCACTGGTGCAACAAAGCAGAATAAGTATCGTTGGGCAGTTAATAAAATGGTTTTTACTACTTTGGGGTCTTCTATGCTGGCAATCCAAGGGTAAAGTGGGTAGGTGATTTTACTAACTAAGCCCCACAATAAACCCCGCACCCGAAACCCAATTTCTAAAAATCCCACCTCTTGAACTCCAATAAATCGTCCGACAAGAATTTTGGTGAGGGGTTCATACAGCATAGTGAGCAAACCAATTGTGTACATTTTACTACTGTACTTTATCAAAACACGAGAGGTTTGTTTTAGCATACTGGTCGATGGAATGTTGGGCAACCCCCAGTGTTTGGCAAACGAAAGGCCCGCCAAGATAAACCAGCCCATTGCCGAAAGCAAAGTAACAAAGCCCAAAGAAGTAAGACCACCTTTAAACACCACTAAGGCAACGATTCCACCCGCCCAATACATGATGTTATAACAACTCTGCCAAGTATTGGTAAGATGATTTTTTTGGATGGCATCTAACACAGAGGTAAACAATTGCCCTACCAGCAAGAAGTAATTGGCAATTAGAAGAAGTGTGTAGAGGTTTCGCACTTCGGCAAGTAAATGCGTAGGTATCGAAAGCAAGCGCAAGATAGTGTCATCAAAAAACCAACACAGTGAACACGCTGGTACAACCAAGAGGTGAATCATAACCCAAGCCGATACAATATAGGCATTTGCCTGGGGTATATCTTTTCGCTCGGCTACAAACTTAACCAAACTTTGATTGAGGCCAAGATTTGTAAAAACATTGAGGTTACCAATGAGCGAAACCAAGGCAAAAAGCCCGTAGCGTTCGGTGCCTAAGTAATTGATAAAGATGGGAATACCTACAAGTGTAAGCACAGCCATAAGCAAAACCTGAGCAATACCACTTATTGAGCTTTTAAAAAAGTTTACTTGCTCGGTTTTTCTTGAACTCATCGTATCATCGTTTTCTCAATAGTTAAGGGCGTTCATCAGAATGAGCAATCTGATGTTTAGGTAATACTACAAATTAGGATATCAATTCATAACAGTTCTCTTGACGAAGAATACTTTGGAGTAGCCCATCAAATGCCAAGTCTTGGTCAGACGGTGTCACAAGTGTAGCACTACCTACTTTTTATGCTGATAGAATTCTACCACCATATTTTTTCAAGAATAAATAGCCTGTGCACCCCAGCATTCCTACTACTGTAAAAAACAAAACAATAGCCGTACGCTTGGGCTCACTTTTCTTTA
Source organism: Spirosomataceae bacterium (assembly GCA_044228045.1). GTDB lineage: Bacteria > Bacteroidota > Bacteroidia > Cytophagales > Spirosomataceae > JAXLVB01. The sequence continues at coordinate 11,180 of JBGAVQ010000040.1, read as the reverse complement.
ATGGAACAACCGACGGTTCCAAAATTTTGAACACAGGTGTTTCTTCTTGTAACCTAATTTTAACTTCTTCGAGTTTTTTTGACAGTTCTGAGTAAATAGAATAGGCTAAGTCTCGATCGTATCGTAGTTTCTCAATTCTATCCATAGCCGTATTCATCACTAAGTTAAGATTTTGGTCTTTTCGACTTGAAAGATTAAACTGAGCCTGCTCATACCTTTTTTTAGAATCGTTGGTTTGGGCCGTAAGCAGTTTTAGCTCTTGAATAGTTTTTCCAGTACGATAGGTGGTTACATAGTCTCTCAAATAATCAGTAGCAATATTGGCCACGGTTGCTGCAATAATGGGATCTGGCATCTTGACAACTATAGAAATAATACCTGTTTTTTTATCAAGATTAGCTTGTATCCGCTCTTGGAGTTCTTCCACTCCTTCGTGTTCCTCTTTGGTTAGGCGAAGTACCGTTTCTGGTTTAGACGAAATATGTTGTGGAACAGGTGTTTGGCTACGAAACAAACCCATTATCCACCCAATGGGCGAAAACGAAACGCCACCGTCTTTGTTTTGAGTAAGATACTGTATGAGCGATAGTTCTTTATTTTGCTCGGGTACAAATACCTTCTGTTTCATCATGTACAGGGCAAATGGTGTGCTTTGCAACACATTAGGATAAAGGTCTGGGCGAACTGCTTCTGTTGAATTAACATCATTGAGGTTAATGCCTGCCAAACCAGCTAACGAACCTAATTTACTTAATGTTCCACTTGCTTTTGCCTCTAATTCGGGTAATACACGAACACTTGAGGTGAACTCAACAGGTCGAGTAAGGGCCCAAACAACACCCAAAATGATAAAAAGTAAAGTAACGAGGGCTATTGTACGAACTTTCTCTTTTAAAAACTGAGCCAATTCAAGCAAGCTGATAACAGGTAATGGCGAAACGTTATTTTGTTGTGGTTGTGTTTCCAAGTAGGTTCTATTTTAAGAAGTTCAAAACACCAACAATGGTTAAGGTAAGCACCGATGCTACCGACGAAAAAAGAGTGAGGCGTTCTTGGGTACTCAGCCGTGATTTTTTCTCTTGTTTAAATGGTATATTTATTGCCGAACCTGGTTCAACAACTGGATAATGCCTAAAACATAAAAACCGACGAGTTCGGTCAGTATAACCATTTGGATAAATCACATAAACTCTGTTTTTATCAGCGTTTTCTTGCCATCCACCAGCCTCATCCAGGTAGTCGATGAAAGTAGCGCCTTTTCTATATCCCACGGTAAGCGAATTTAAAATAGCCCCCTGAATGGCCACAGTTGCAGACTCTTTAACAATGGTAAGTGAATCACCCGTTTGGAGCAATAAATTAGCCTCAATAGATGGGTTTGCTATAATTTTCTCTAAGTCCAGTGCTACCAAGGTGCCATTTCTGTAAAAACGAGAACCTTTCATGAAGGCGTTAGGCTTTAAGCCGCCAGCCCGTTTGATGAGGTCATCTACTTTTTCGGCACTTTCTTTGAGTACATAAGAACCCGGGTAATACACCTCACCAGTGACTACTACTATTTTTTGTATTTCGTATCGAGGAGATGCCCGCACGGTTATAATATCAAATGGATTTAGTTTAAACGTGGCGTCTTGAGCTGATAAGTGCAAATCTTTATCTATATTAAATACAAAAAGTCGAGTATTTTGTTGCTGCGATAACCCCGTTGTGTCGCCATCTTTGAGCCGACGTGCTACCTCAATACGTGAAGAGATGGCTTCTTCTTTAAAGCCCCCTGCCATTACGATGAGGTCAGCAATACTCATGTTTTTTATGTATCTATAATCTCCTCCTTTGATTACAGATCCGATAATGGAGACTGAGTACTTTTCATGAAGGTCTTGCAATGCTTTCACTATTACCACATCTTGCCGTTTTAGGGGTACATCGGCTATTTGTCCTTGCATGAGCTGGCGTAAATCAAGGCTAAGGTTTTCGGGTTCTAAGCGTTCGTTTTCTCTAATAATATTGACCCGCCCCAAAAAAGCATCTTCTCTTAAACCTTCTGCCTTGGCAATAAGGTCTTTGAGGGTAAGAAGTCCGTCCTCGATGGCATACTCGCCAGGGCGAAACACCGCACCTTCTATACTTACTCGGTTTTCATAACGATCCAAAATGGTGCTTACGACAAAGCGATCACCATTTTGAGGCACAAACCCTGCCACTTCGTCTTGGCTGATATTGATGATTTTGCGTTCTTTGGGCGTGTTACGAGTCAGCCCCAATGTAAAGGTATAGGCTTGGTCTGTGAACCCACCGGCAAAAGCAAGGAGGTCTTTGAGGGTTTCCCCTAATTTTATTTCATAAATGAGAGGCCGCTTTACTTGGCCAGTAAGTGACACTCTTGTTTGATAGTCTTCAACTCGTACTATATCTTGGTCTTCGAGTCGAACATTATCTTTTTGGTCGGCACGCAACAAAAAGTCATACAAGTCTAATGTCCTGACTATCTTATTATTACGCAACACATTAATGTTTCGAAACGACCCATTTGCCGCTGGCCCCCCGGCTTCATAAAGTACATTAAACAATGTGGCCAATGACGAAACAGTATATGTGCCAGGCCGAGTTACTTCGCCCGTAACAATTACTTTGATGCTTCGTACTGCACCCAACGTAATGGTAGCCGATGTGCCACCACCAGCATTTAACCCTTCATAAAGTTGCCTAAGCCGGCCAATAATACGCTCTTTTGCTTCTTCAATGGTTAGACCGCCAACCGCAACAGGACTTAAGTTCTCGAATCTAATTGTGCCTTCTGGGGTTACGGTAGGTGTGTAAGTAACCTTTGAGTTTCCATAAATATCAATAACCAGTTTATCGTCGGGGCCTAAAATATAGTTTTTGGGTGTAGGCAAGCGCAAATTGGGCTCAAAAGTACGGCTGGGGCCATTAAACAACGACGCTCCAAATAAACTTGGGGCAACGGATGTTTCTGCTCGGGGTACAGATGAGGCTTCTCCTGCTTGAACCCTACCAGCACTTACTGAACGAGTAGTTGTATCTGGTGTTGCGGTAGTTTTAGCACTCGAACCCTGTTGCAAAGCCATGGTTCGCTGGCGTAATTTAGAAATATCTGCCGCCGAATAACCTTGTGCTACCGCTGCTTTTTCAATGTCTGCCTCATTTAATCCACTTGCTTTTGCTTTGCTCAAAAACTCCCTAATTTGATCGTCAGTCATTTGATCTACTTTTTGGGCACTACTTTCTGCAAACCCCAAGAGCATCAAACTGATAAGAAATACAAAAGAATAACGGCAAATATTACGGTTTTCCACGGAGATATAATTCTGTTTGTGAATAGTTTAGCACATAGCAAACTATAATGCTTAAAAATAAATTTTGACGCAAAATTAACATAAAAGTATGACAATGACCCGTATCGTTGGTTAATTTGGCAGAGCCGCTGGTTTTAGCGGTTACAGCCTTTGCATAACTTGTTTGATGGTTCGGGTTTTCCACAGATTATACGTTCCGTCTAAAATGTGTGTTCGGGCTTGCCCTACAAGCCACAAATAAAACGTCAGGTTGTGTACACTTGCTATTTGAGCTGCCAATAATTCTTCGGCTTTGAGCAAATGCCGCAAGTATGCTTTACTATAAAATGTACTGACGTATCCTCCTAATGTCTCATCAATTGGGCTGAAATCGTCTTTCCATCGCTCGTTTTTGATATTAATAATTCCTTGTGTGGTGTATAAAATACCATGACGTGCATTACGGGTTGGCATTACACAGTCAAACATATCTATGCCAAGCGCAATCGATTCCAAAATGTTTTCAGGCGTGCCAACACCCATTAAGTAACGAGGTTTGTCGGATGGCAATATATCACAAACCAGCTCTGTCATTTCGTACATATCTTCGGCTGGTTCGCCTACCGACAAACCGCCAATGGCGTTGCCTTCTCGCCCAAAACTGGCAATTACTTCTGCCGATTTTAGTCGTAAGTCTTTATAAGTACTGCCTTGCACAATCGGGAAGAGGGCTTGGGAGTATCCGTAATGAGGTTCGGTGCTGTCAAAGCGTTCGCAACAGCGTTTGAGCCACCGATGGGTGAGTTCCATCGAGTTGCGGGCGTATCCATATTCGCATGGGTATGGCGTACACTCATCAAAGGCCATGATAATGTCTCCTCCAATAGTCCGCTGAATGTCCATCACGTTTTCGGGTGTGAATACGTGTGTAGATCCATCAATATGTGATTTGAATTTTACACCCTCCTCACTGATTTTACGCCCTGTACCAGCCAATGAATAGACCTGAAATCCACCACTATCTGTCAAAATGGGGTGTTGCCAACCATTAAACCGATGTAACCCACCTGCTTTTTCGAGAATCTCTAAGCCTGGGCGCAAATACAGATGATAGGTATTACCCAAAATAATTTGTGCCTTAATGTCGTCTTGGAGTTCTCGTTGGTGAACCGCTTTGACAGAGGCTACCGTACCGACGGGCATAAAAATGGGTGTCTGAATCTGACCATGATCCGTTGTGAGCGTGCCAGCTCTGGCTTTACTGTGGGTGTCTTGGGCGTTGAGTTGAAAGTGCATTTGCGATGTCAAAAAACGAATTTTGGACTAACCAAAATAATGAAAGTCAAGGGGTTACTATTGGTGAAGGATAATCTGTTGTGTATTTTTATTTTATGAAAAAGTTTGCAAAATTAGAACATATCACCCAAGAATCCTTATACAACCCGTATATTTACAGCCTGAAAAACACAAGAAACATCTTTTAGATGCTACGAAGTAGTGCATCGTTCGGTGATTTCACGATATAATAAACCAGCTTTCTGTATTCCATTGATACCTTTTTTACTTATTTGTTTGTTAGTGGCCATAGGAGTTCAACTCTTGTATTGGCTATTTATTTTTTCAAGAACTGCTTTTTTTACGGACGTTTCTTTTAATAACGCTACAGATAAACTGCCTGGCGTATCGGTAATTGTAGCAGCATGGAACGAACTGGAAAACCTTCAAGAACTCCTGCCAATGCTGGATACGCAACAATACCCAGATTTTGAAGTAATTGTAGTAGATGACCGATCGTCGGATGGGAGCTATGATTTTTTGCTGACCGAGTGTGAAGGCTTTCGGCATGTTCGTTTTATCCGAGTAGATCAAACCCCCAAGCACATTACCGCCAAAAAATATGCACTCACACTTGGTATTAAGGCGGCACATAAAGACGTTGTTTTGGTGACAGATGCAGATTGTCGGCCAACAAGCAAAGACTGGATTCAATTGATGGCCAGCAATTTAACACAAGAGAAGTCGCTGGTGCTTGGGTTTTCACCCTATTATCGAATGTCTGGATTTTTAAATAAATTTATTCGGTTCGAGACTTTTTATACGGCACTACAATACTTTTCCTTTGCGCTCGTTGGCGCACCATACATGGGCGTAGGTCGAAATCTGCTCTATCGGAAATCGGTTTTTTTAGAGAACAAAGGATTTCAAAGCCATCAAAAAATCATGGGTGGTGACGACGACCTGTTTGTAAACGAAGTGGCTACAACCGAAAACGTTGCCGTTTGCATTCACCCAAACGCTTTCACCTATTCAATGCCTAAAACTGCGTTTCGGGACTGGTATTGGCAAAAACGACGGCATCTGTCGGTAGGCAAAGGCTATCGGTTTCGTAATAAATTGATGCTTGGCTTGTTATCTTTATCGCATATTCTGAGTTGGTTATTATTTTTGGTACTTTTGCCAGTCGCATTATTCCAGTTGCCAGACCCTCAGCTCATTAGTTGGGTTGGTGGGGCGTTTGGGCTACGCTTGTTAAGCTCATGGGTAGTGATGGGTTTGGCCAATCGCAAATTGGGTAATACTCTATATTGGATTAGTCTGCCACTTTTTGATTTCTTGTATGTTGTTTATTATGTCACATTTGGTATTATCACGTTGTTTTCTCGCCGAAAATTGAATCAATGGAAATAGCCATTCTCGAAAAATATTTCCCGAATCTGAGCGATTCACAACAAGCACAATTCGCACAATTGGGTGAGCTTTATTCGTTTTGGAACGCCCAAATCAACGTGATTTCGAGGCAAGATGTAGAAAATCTATACGAAAAACACGTTTTGCATTCGCTGGGAATCGCCAAGATACAAGCGTTTAAGCCCGGCACAGAGGTTCTGGACGTAGGCACAGGGGGGGGCTTTCCGGGTATTCCATTGGCAATTATGTTTCCAGAGGTGCAGTTTCATTTGATTGATAGCATTGGCAAAAAAATAAAGGTAGTGAACGAAGTAGCCACCGCTTTGCAGTTGAAAAATGTACATGCACAACAAATTAGGGCAGAAGATGTGAACGAAACATACGACTTTGTGGTGAGTAGGGCCGTTACACATATCAAGCCGTTTTATGGGTGGGTTCGTAATAAGCTCAGTACCAACCATTTTCATGAACGCAAAAATGGAATCCTTTACCTAAAAGGCGGCGAACTGGACGAAGAGCTTCGAGAACTCGCTAAACCACACAAGATATATCACCTATCTGATTATTTTGAGGAAGAATTTTTTGAAAGTAAGAAAGTGGTATATGTGCCGTTTCATTAGACGTAGTATTTATCATCAATTTCAAAACCCAATAGACCGATGAACGAGGTATTTTATTCGAGCCGGGTGAAAGACCCCATCATTCAAGATGAAGTACATTTGATGGAAAAAGGAGTAAATTTTAAGGTGAAGAAACTCTTTGGTGGAAGCGAAAATTTTGTTTTTTATCACGACATCGCAGGGGTAGAAATTGACAAAGGCTTGTTTTTTGCATCTATCCGCATAAAGGCTCGTGCTCGTGAGCATGAGATTGTAATTGAAAACTTTACTCGCTCCGATGCCGATCGCATCAAGCAGTTGGTGTTGGAACGAGTCTAACAAAAAAGAGGTTGGAGCAGTGGCCAACCTCTTTTTTGTTAACTTTTGGAGGACTCTCGTATCTTTACTTCCCTTTTTTTTGCTGCTTTTTGAGTTTTTTCACCTCTTCAATCGCTTTTTTAGCTTCGTCTCTTTGTGGCATTTTTTTGTCGGCTATGTCTGCCACTTGTTTGTAAAAACTGATGGCCTCGTCTAACTGCCCTTCGGTTTGGGCTATTTTGCCTAAACCCATCAACGACGAAATATGATACCCCGACTGCTTGGCGTTGGTCGCTATGGCAAAGCCAATGGTTTGATTGTAGTACATTTTGGCGACCTCAAAATTGCGGTAATAATTTTGATTTATGTATGCCAAAATATAAGCAGCGTAGCGTCCACTTACCCCTTCATAGCCAACGGCATGACGGTCTATTCGTTCCAAAATACTTTTGGCTTCGGCTTCTGCTTCCAGCCCTCGGCCATTCACAAAAGCATTACGAGCATAATAGCGATGAAAATACGGGTTGTCTGGAAAATTATCGTGCATATACTTGGCAAGCTGATACGCTTTTTCGTTTTGCTTTTCCATACCGTAAATCTGTAGCAAAAAGTACCGTGCCTCCATTCGGGTATAAAACGCATTGTTGGCAACCTTCTCTAAGTCTTTGATTCCTTTTTCTTTGTTACCATCTGGAAACAGCCATAAAATAGGCTTGAGCATGGGGTATTCCTTCGGAATCCACTCTACATAATAGTTGTAAAGCCCATCGCCAAACTGTAATTCGGGGCTAAGGTCGGTGTAGCTTCGGCATTTCTCGAGGTATTTTAGGGCACTTTTTCCAGCTGAGGCTGCCTTTACCCACTTTTTGCGCTCAGAATAAAGCCTCCCCTTAAAAGCATACGCCGCCGATAAAAAGAACGAAGCCTCTACTTTATTATCACTATCGTCGTAGAGGCGTTCGGCATACAAAATAGTGCTATCCATGTAGGCAAGGCAGCGGTCGTCGTACATGGGGTTGTCGGTATTGGGTACAATTTTCCACCATTCGTTCAAGCCCAATAAGAAATACGGCATCGGGTGAGTTGGGTACTTATATTTGAACCAACGGTATTCACGTTCGGCTTCGTCAAACTTAAAATTGTACATGTGATTAACAGCCTTGCCTGCGTCGGTCTGGATGGCGTTGTTCATAATGAGCATATTCTTCGGATCCAACTTGCCCTCCGAAGAAAAATCCCACAATTGAGCAAAGATGCTTGTTGTAGAAAAAAGTAACAATGTACTCGCTACTACAAAAAAAATGTTCTTTTTCATGACAGTTAGTAGTAAACACGTAATCAATGGATTAACGAAAAAAAAGTAGCATCAGTTTGTATATACCCTTTTTTTTACGAAACCGAAACACCTAACTTTGAGCCAAAGATACACTTATGGTTGCCGTTCACGACAAAAACTTTGTTCCATTTATCCCACAAACGACCTTAGAGGCTCGTATTCAAGCACTTTCGGCAGAAATTAGCCAAGACTATGCCGATAAAAAGCCGCTATTTGTGGTGGTACTTAACGGAGCATTTATGTTTGCTGCCGAGTTGATGAAATACACCACAATTCCTTGTGAGGTTACATTTATACGGGTTTCTTCTTATCAAAGCACCGAATCGTCGGGACAAGTGAAGCAGATTTTGGGATTCAACGAAACCCTTACCAATCGCCACATTATTATTGTTGAAGACATTGTGGACACGGGCCTAACTATGGTCGAAATTATGGGGCAAATTACGGCACAAAAACCCGCCTCAGTAGAAGTAGCCTCAATGCTTCACAAACCCGTAGCAACCAAAGTACCCGTACATCTCAAATACGTAGGCTTTGAAATAGAAAACAAGTTTGTAATAGGCTACGGGCTTGATTATGACGGGCTTGGGCGCAATTTGAATGAGATTTTTGTGCTGGCAGAACCAGCAAACTAAAACAAGCCTGACTGATAGATGAGTCAGCCGAGTGTTAGTAAGCACCTTCCAAGAGCTCTTGCTTGATTTGCTTGATACGTTGATTGAAGGAGAGATGCTGAAAATCAACCCCATCAATGGCAGTAGCCTGCAAATATTCCATAATTTCGGGATGATGTGGGGTAAGCTTTCCGGTGGCCACAGATATGTACTTCGATATAGTCCACATCACGTTTTTCAATTCCTTTTTGTGTTCATCGGTCATTACGTATTCCACTACCTTGGTGGTTTCGTCGTAATAAATAATGCTTGACAAAATGGTTACCCATTCGCTTACATTGGCCGGGCGAATGTAGGCAATTTGGTGCTGATAAACCACCCAACTGTGGTTGTAGGTTTTGAACGAATAGTCACTTTTAAAGCCGTACAGCAAGGCTTGCTGGTCTTCACGGGAGTTAAAGTAGTAGTCAAAGTACTTGGCGTTATTGAGGTGATTGAGCGGGTCGCAATCCTGAAAACGAATAATAGACTTCGACTCGGTGCGTTTTGGGTATATTGTGTTAGGGTCAAATAAGAGCATCGGCGTGTAAAAATGCAGCTAAATAGTGATGGTACGATATTAGCTAAAAAGCCTTAAAACCTTACGTTCTTTACCTATTTTTTCTTCCATTAGGTTAGTTATATCTACAACTGCACCATATTCAATAAAAACCTCGTGAAATCTATAATAGTAATCACCCCAATAAATCATGGCACAAGACATGGGAGCCCCTTTGCCTTTATCTTGCCCATTTTCTAAAAACTTCAATCGTGTATCATACAGAAAACAAATCGCTCTTGCTTTCCCAAATACACTGGTTTTCCAATGACCAGTATTGGTGGCAACAGGCACTAACGCAAGGACTTCTGAGTCAAAATCTTGATATGCCATAGCACATTTATTGAGCCAATGCTTGATGGTTGTGCCTCTTTCTTTATCGTTGCCGTAAGGTGGATTCACAAATATAGTGGGGTAGTCCCATTTTTCTACTAATCCGTCTTGCTCTGGTAAACGAAATTCAGTTTGGGCATTTACGATTGAAAACTCATTAGAACATGGGTCTAAGGCAATTTCGCCATCAAAAAAACGCTTTATGGCATTTACATATTTGGCGGGAGTTCCCCAATGTTGGCTTTGTGTAATTACGCTTCTACCTGCGCTCATTTTAGTATCTCAGACCAATTTTTACGTTTTAGTTCTTCTAATTGCTGTTTCAAATCAGCAAGTGTTTTGCCATTTGGTGAGATAATATTAAACCATTTCTCTGTTTTTTCTAAATTTTCATTGAAAAACTTTTGTAAGGCAATATCTGCCTCAAAACTCATTTGAACTTTTGTGAACTGTGTTTTAGTCTTTTCACCAGTATAACTTGCCATAAATGCATCCTGAACTGCTTTGTACCGCTGAACAGGAGCTAAAATAAGTGTTTCGATAAACTCAGAAAGCCCACTATCTGTCAGAAAAATGAGCCAATCGTATGATTGCCCTAAAACTTTCAGTTCTTTGTTTTGATTTTCAGCCGTAAACCAGTTGCCATGATTGCTGACCATTCCAACAGTCAAAACGAATCTTCGCAAGAGCTCAGAATCGTTAGAAAAGACTACTTCTTCTACCAATTCAGCATAGGGTTTGATATAAATAGAATTATTGCTTCGATAGATTAGTCCATGTAAGGTAGAAGACATTGCCAAACGCCTAATGGACTATGGTTTCCATGCGCCAACGGTATCTTTTCCAGTAGCAGGAACCCTCATGGTAGAACCAACCGAAAGTGAATCAAAAGAAGAATTAGACCGTTTTTGTGCGGCCATGATTGCCATTCGCAACGAAATCAGGGAAATAGAAGACGGTCAGGCTGATCGTTTGGTTAATGTCTTGAAAAACGCCCCACATACGCTATCTGTTGCTTTAACCGAAAATTGGACATTGCCCTATAGCCGAGAAAAAGCAGTATTTCCATTGCCACACATTAAGGTTAACAAGTTTTGGCCATCGGTTAGTCGGATAGATGGTGCCTATGGAGACCGAAATCTGGTTTGCTCATGTTTGCCTCTGGAAGAATACGCCGAGGCATAAAATAATTGCAAAGCACATAAAAAAGCCCCAATGTTTGACACGCATCGGGGCTTTTTTATACGGAGAAGTATTGTAAGTACCAAGACACAATTATTTTATTTTTATTAATTTTGCTTTATGAGAGCAAAGCGATATATCAAATTAGAGTCAAGTGAGGTTCTCACTTTGGAGGAAGGCTACAAAAATGTTAGCCATCATCAATTCAAAAGCCGT
>JBGAVQ010000039.1:0-27128 GCA_044228045.1 Spirosomataceae bacterium | reverse complement strand
CCTCCACGTACTTAGAGCCATCAAATCCAGTCGTTGGCCATAAACGAATACTAATTGCTTCGCCATTTGCACCCGCTGGATAGCCCGCTTCATTGACATTAGAGAGATTAGCCGATGAAATACCCACATTAAGACTATTAACACTTCCCCCTGTATTTCCTTCAAAATCCCAAGAAGCTGTAAATGGAGTTTGAGCGGCAGCTTGAAGAACTACCCAGCTCATTAACAGTCCGATACGTAGTCGTTTGTGCATAAAATTTGAATTTTATAACCACAAACGAAACTACAAAAATAAATTCTATATAAAAAGAAGACTATAAAGATTTTGCTTGGTTCCAGTATTCGTCCATTTCGGCGAGGGTCATTTCGTGGAGTTGTTTGCCATCGGCGCGAGACTGGCTTTCGAGGTAGTTGAAGCGTTTGATAAATTTTTTATTGGTGCGTTCCAAAGCTGTTTCGGGATTAATGTCAATAAATCGGGCGTAGTTGACCAACGAAAACAACAAGTCGCCAAACTCACCTTCGGCTTTTTCTTTGTCAATAAGCGTGTCCTCTTCGGCATTGAAATGCGCTTTGAACTCCTGCATTTCTTCTTCTACTTTTTCCCACACCTGCTGTTTTTCTTCCCAATCAAAACCCGCTCCTCGTGCTTTTTCCTGAATCCGCATGGCTTTTACAAGTGCTGGCAAAGAAGCGGGTACTCCCCCCAAAACCGACTTTTTACCGTCGCCTTCTTTGAGTTTTATCTGTTCCCAATTTTGCTTGACTTGCTCTTCGGTATCGGCCTGTACATTGCCATAGATATGCGGATGGCGTACGATGAGTTTTTCACAAATACCGTGAAGTACATCTTTTATCTCAAAAGCATTGGTCTCAGAAGCGATTTTAGCGTAGAAAACGAGGTGCAGCATAATATCACCCAATTCCTTCTTGATTTCGGGCAAGTCATTTTCCATGATGGCATCCGACAACTCGTAAGTTTCTTCGATGGTCAAATGCCGCAGGCTGTGCATGGTCTGCTTTTTGTCCCAAGGACACTGCGCCCGCAAATCATCCATGATGTTGAGCAGGCGGTCGAAGGCGAGGAGTTGTTGGATGCGGGATTCGGAGAGGTGAGAGAGAGATGTCATAATAGTGGATAACCAACTGATACTTTTTTCGGTAAGACAAAACAGGAGTACATACATTAGGCGGCTTTGAAATCATCTGCCTTGACAATAAGCACATTTGGATCTATACCTAAAAAATCGTCCCAGTCGTCTGTTAGTAGAGTCGCATTGAGATACTTAGCGGTTGCCAACACGATGGCATCTGGTAATTTTATCTTTTTGCCCTTTTGTTTGCGATAGAGAATAACCTGTTCAGCAATGGTTTTGTTCAAATCCATTATTTCAAATATCGAAAATAGGGTATCAATTAATTCTTTTTCTTCTTGATTTTCAAACTCATATCCATACACTTCCATAAAATTGATGATGGAAGTATAAAACTCGTTGTATGAACTCAACAGTTTATTGGTATCTATTTGTTGTTTTGAGGCGAATACAACAACGTTCGAATCCAATAGTACTCTATTATTCCCATTCATTGCGTAAGCCTTTTTGCCAAACTAATGGATCCTCAATCTTACGAAACATAGCTTTCCCTTCCATTTTTTGGAAAATTCCACGCAGTCTTTCCTTTTGGGTTTCCTGTTTTGAGGGCTGGTCAAAGAGTACAATTACACGAGCGTTGATATTGGCAAACTCGCCATACTCTTTAGGAATATGTATGATTCCTTTTTCTATTTGAGTGTTGAATTCTAAGGCATTCATGGTATTCTTAATTACTATTTATCACTCAAATATCACGAAAGTTTCTCAAATCATAAAAAATTGCTTTAAACACTGATTTCTTACTTCTTTACAAAATCACTTCTTCCAGCATCTTGATATACTGCGCTACCCCTTCTTCTATTTCGTGTAAATAAATAAACTCATCAGCCGTATGCGATCGGCCCGAATGTCCTGGCCCCATTTTGAGCGATGGGCAGTCAATCAGTGCTTGGTCAGAAGTAGTTGGCGAACCGTAGGTTATACGCCCCAGCTTCACCCCTGCCTGTACAATCGGATGGTCAATGGCAATACTTGATGGGCGCAAACGTACCGAACGTGCGGCGATTTCGGATTGAATATTTTGTTTAATAACAGCAATTACTTCTTCGAGCGTATATTGGTCGGTTACGCGAACGTCTATCGTAAACTTACAAGCATCTGGCACAACGTTGTGCTGCGTTCCTGCGTTGATAATCGTCACCGACATTTTGATAGGCCCCAACGTAGGCGATACTTTAGGGAATTGATAATTTCTAATCCACTGAATATCTTCAATAGCCTTGTATATAGCGTTTTCACCTTCTTCGCGGGCAGCGTGTCCTGATTTTCCGTGAGCAATGCAATCTAACACTAAAAGCCCTTTTTCAGCTACGGCCAAGTGCATTTCGGTAGGTTCACCTACAATAGCAAAATCAATAGGTGGTAGATCATCTACAATCATCTCAAGCCCCTCTCGCCCCGAGATTTCTTCCTCAGCCGTCGCTGCCAGCACAACATTATAGGTCAGATTGGGGTTATCGTAAAAGTGGCAGAAGGTAACGATGAGCGAACAAAGTGAGCCGCCTGCGTCGTTGCTGCCCAGTCCAAAGAGTTTACCGTCTTTTTCGAGTGGCTCGTAGGGGTTAAGCGTCCATGAAAGATTCGGTTTGACAGTATCGTGGTGAGAGTTGAGTAAAACGGTGGGCTTGGCAGCGTCAAAATGCTGATTATAAGCCCAAATGTTGTTTTTTTTACGATGAAAAGGAATGCCTTTTCGTTCCAAAAACGCCTCAATCAACGCGGCTGTTCCTTCTTCTTCTCGACTAAACGACTGCGTAGAAATCAGTTGTTTAAGTAATGTAATGGCCTCTTGCGCCAAGGCGTTAGGCGATAAAATTGTGCTGGTTTCAGACATATAGCTTGGTTTTGTCTGCCGCAAAGTTACAGAAAGGGAGTTTACAGTTTACAAGTTACAGGTTAAAATCCAATGAATCCATCTATTACCCCTGCCGAGAGTTTCCAAAACGAAGTACTACGGCCTATCTTGAAATCACAAAACGAATTGCTGATTGCTATGTTTCGACACCAAGTCAACAAGCGCAAGACTAATTTTGACCATTTTTCGCCCGAAGACCAATTCAAATACATAGAACAAACCATTCGCAAAGATTTGAATTTCAGAAGTTTGTTGTTAGGAACAATCATTGGGCGACTCACAACCGAACAATACGAAGTTTATTGCCCACAAGAAGAAGAACTGAATCGTCGTACCATCAATATGCTGATTCAACGACTTCAAAGTCAGTTGGTAAAGTAGAAGAATGCTATTTTAGGGCGTAATCACACAATTGGTAAATGAACTCGGTTGCCATTCTTTTTTCCAACCCTTGATGGGTGAGATTTTTCGTTCAGAAGCAAGCCGCGCTCCTCTGTTGGTCTGAACAGGGATATACTTTTTAGTGAGGTCACTGGGAGAAGAATCGGTCAATTTCATGGAGACATTGGTCCAGTTGAATTCAACAAACTGCAAAAACTGTTCTACAGAAGTACGCAAAGTAGGCTCGGTGTCGTATCGGTTTGTGGTCATATACACCGAGCCGCCATTTGGGGCCGTTACCGTAGTTTGAGTTTGCAATAAATTGCCCCCCGAAAAATTCTTAAACTCATACCGTTCGCCTGTCGAAACACTTTGGACATCAGCAAAGTTTTGTGGAGAAATCATCCAATTAAATTTCCAAAGAATATTAGTAGCCTTGCACGACTCTACGATAAACCCATTGTAGAGCGTCGAGGCTTCTTTGTATTTGTTTTCTCGGCTTTCAAAAACGGCATACGTCCCCACTTCCTGAGTGATAGCTCCGATTTTGGCATTCCCCATGGCAAATGTCACGCCTGTACTTTTGGCTAAATGGAGTTTATCAATGTTCAAATCCGCGTTTAAAGGCTGTACATAATTTCTTTTGGAGGGAATATGACTAATAAACATTCCTACTCGGTGACGACCGTCAGGTACGTCTTTAAAACCGAAATAAAAACCGTCACCGTAAAATTTGAGCCTAACGTCGGTTTCTACTTCATCAAACACAGCCCCCGTAATGGCTTTGTTGAGCCATAAGCCAGTCATATCGTTGAGAGAAGCCTCACTCATAAACGCGGAGTTTGTGTTTTTTATCAGTAGTTTTTTGACCCGAAAACTATTCTTGGGACTTCGATAAGAAGTCCAAGTATGCTTGGAACCCACCCACGAAAGGTTTTTTGGAGCATGGTAGGATACGCCACTGCATCGGCTACGTTAGGTTTGCGTAATGCTCCATCTATCACATAATTGTCCACTCGAACGTGATTGATGGCTTGCGTATAAAGCACAATGGCACAAGGATATTTGGCGTATAAGTTTTTGACGTACAGACTATCTTTGCGTTTGTGTACGGTCGGATCTACTTGGTTTTCAAAAGTAAACGTATAAAAAGGCTTTTCAATGGGCGCATCTCCCCACAGCTCATTGTCTTGTTGGGCGTACAGCGAATCAATAACCACGGTTCGGTGTGCACCGCGGACATTGACACCCCAAATCGCAAAATCATCTTGCCGAATGTTTAAATGATTAAAGCCGTTGATTTCTCGAAAGGCTTTTACCGTAATGCGGTCATAGCCCTTGTCTTTCTCATCATTACGGGTAAAGATGTTAATACCGCACATGGGCATATTTCTAATGGTTACTGACCCGATTACCAGTTTCGATTTTGGGTTATTAGGAGGTGCAACGATGTGTAGAAAAGCCTCGCCGCCCTCGCTCAATGGATTGGGAATCTTCGCATTGGTGGCGTTGCCGTCGAGCGTAAGCATACCTGCCAAAGTAAGTTCTGGAATATCTTCTATTTGAATGACCTTGACGCGATTCAGTCCATTTTGAGCTTGTAGAGTCGTGTTTTGGAAGCGAAAATTCAGTCTTTTAGAATTAACCAACTGCTTTGATTTAATTGTGATAGGCGCAATGCGATAGGTTCTTGTCCCAAAATTAACTTGCTCGCAAGCAGAGAGAGCAAGCAAAAGTGCTTCATTGATTGTTCCTGACCAAGTGGCAGAAGGCAAAAACCAATCAATATTGACACCATTTCGGTAGTCAAATACCCGTTTAAAACGACCTGTCACGGCACGATTGGCACTTGATAGAATTGTTCCAACGTTGGGTGCTGATTTGCTATCATTAGCATCGTACTTCCAGTCGCCCTGCTTTCCCTCGTCCATAACACGGTATATCTTCTTGGGAGAAGGGTTTTTCTGCGTAATCATTGCCCGCAGAGAAATAGACTCTACTTGCGCCATAGCAAAGGGCTGATTCATTACCAATAGCAGTACAGTAACAAAGATAGGCAGAACTAATTTCACCATAAGTTTGGATTTGACTACTCCCTAATAACTTCAAAAACATACTGTTTTGTCTATCCAAACTCAAAAATAGCGGAGAATCCTGAAAATCAGATTTTAAAATAAACACCGAATATCCAAAATGAATCGCGGTGTTTCTTCACTCAACCCTCTTTAAATCAATTGGTTGCTGGAGCTACAAAATCTTATTGTTTGTCAAATTATGAGGAAACGTAGGCTTAGGCGGAGCGGGTACGTTTTTTTCGCCTTTTCTTCGGCGGAGTTCTAATTCTAAACTCTTCAAGCCCTTTTTCATTGCCCATTCGTGATTCATCGAAAATATAGGTTTCATCAGCCCAGAGAGTTTTTTCAATAAGGGTTTTTCGGCCTCGATTTGCCAATCGTACACTACATCCGTTCCTGAACCAGCAGGAGTAAACGTCCATACGCCTCTTCCTACGAAATCGCCAATCGCTTCCAGCGTGAAGCCTTTGGGAAAATCGGTATGTGTAACTCTAAATTTCCAGCGCAACGTATAGGGAAGCCATCCTTTAGTGAACAGTTCTACTAATTTGCCTACTCCTCCCTTTTGACCTTTTTCCAACACTTTTACATCCAAATATACCGAAGGCCACCATACTGCCAACGAATCTACATCTTCGAGAGTACGATAAACTTCTTCGGGCGTGGCATTGAGGTACCAACGCGTGATAAAATGATAGGCGTTAGGGCTAATCGCCTTTGTTGGAGTTATGGTCTCTGTGACTAATTCCATGTTTAGATTGAGTTATGTTCCGTCTATATTTACACTATTTGGGGCATTTTGGATTTGTCCACAATATCAAAATAACGATACTTTATCCTTTCTGTGCCACTACTTGTACATAACCAGGAGGTGCTAAAAACTTATTTACTTTGCGATGTTTAAGATTTGCTTTTTCTTGAAAATCAATCAGTTCTGTGGCCGACCAATTGCCGCTGGTGCTGCTTAGATTAAAAAACAAATCCAGTATCGAGCCTACCATCTCCATGTCATTGGCGGCTTCGGGACGTAAAAATTCCTGAATGATGAAGTAACCACCTGGTTTGAGTGCTTTGCAAATCTTTTTGCTGACTTCAATGTTTTGCTCAGCCGAAAAATGATGCATCAAACTCGACATCAATACCAAATCATACTGGTTTTCTCCAAAATCGTCGGTAAGGGCATCGCCTCCTTGGTAATTGATATTGGTGCCAGTGTAATGTTTTCGCATAATCGGCTCGGCTTTTTCTACGGCAGCAGGTAAATCTAAAACGGTGGCCTTGAGGGTAGGATATTTTTCACAAAATTCAATACTATACAAGCCATGAGAACCCCCAATGTCTAACATTCGGGTAGGATTGGTTAGTTTAGGAGCCATCTTTACAGCTGGTTTTGCCGAACCCAATGCAACACTTTCCATCCCTTTTTGGTACAAATCCCACTCATTTTCATTGAACGTTTCGTGGTATTGCAAGCCTTTGCCCGTTTTTAAAAACTCAGGCAAGTAGGTCATCCAATCCCAACATACGATATTGAAAAGTTGTTGATTATACAGGCTGTTGGGACTATCTTTTAATGCCCATTTTTTAGCCATTTTGGTCAAACTGTATTCCCCATTGGTGTAGTTGAAATACCCCGCTGCAATAAGCACATTCAGGAGGCTTTTCAAGGCCCTTTTGTCTAACTGGGTAAATTTGGTTATTTCGTCAAGATTTTTGCGCCCCTCTCTACATGCCCCAAATACATCAAACTGATAGGCATCGAGTACTGCTCTGGACAGTACAAAAGCGATTTGACTTTGCAAAAGAGGAATAGGCATTAAGTTAGCCTTTAATGCAATCCATTCAATAGGACTTTGTGGTAAAGCAGCAAGTTTCATAGGATTTGTAGATTATTTTAGATGTTGTAAAAACGAAAACAGTAAGTAGTTAAAAGCTGAAGCATCTTCCATATTGCTCATGTGTCCTACATTGAAAATCACTTCTTTTTTTGCTCCATCAATACTTCGATATAGCGTTTCGGAGATCTCCAGAAAATCGGCCAGTTCTTTTTCTCCTACCAATACAAGCGTTGGAATTTTTATTTCACCAAGATGCTCAATAGCAGGTGCTTGTACGGGTTTAAGCGGGTTTTTATGTACAAAATGCCACCCCGAATAGCCTGAAACAATAGCTGATACTCTACGAAAAGCTTGTGAATTTTGTTGGGTTTGTGCAAATGTTGGATGGTCTAACCACTTCTCAATACCAGCTTTTACACCTTCGGTTTTAGCTGCCTCATAAACGGCTGTCATCGAATAGTCTTTCCACTTGTGGCCATCCAAAACAGCATCTGCTAATACCAGTGCCTTGACATTTTGGTAAGTAATCGTATAATTAATAGCGATTCTTCCTCCCAATGACAAGCCTACTAAAATCGGCTTTTCGATGTGTAGATACGTTAATAATGCCTTCAAATCTTCTTCGTGAGCATACAATTCGCCTTCTACGGGCATCGCAGATTTGCCAAAGCCACGTAAATCATACCGAATCACTTGGTAGGTTTTAGCCAGTTCTTCATATTGGTCATCCCACATACGAGTGTCCAATGAAAATCCATGAGTGCTTACCACTGGCTGTCCTTTACCTGTGGAGCCTTCATAGTACAGGCGGGTGCCGTTTTACGTCAGCAAAGCCTGTTTTTGTAAGATTAGATGGTTGATTCTCCATACCAAAAACAAATTGAATAGAAAGACTCCAAAGCATTAATACTGGTTTCATTTCGTAGTTAAAAATTTAGTAGTGTATCGTCTCGCCCAGTACTAAACATAACTATCCTCACCAAAGGCTTCTTTCAAGAGTTTAAAGCCAAATGGCCTGTACAGTGCGTAGGCTACTTTTTTCACACCCAAATCAGTTTTTGAGGTACTTGGCTAAGGTAAACAAGTCGGTGCGTTTGAAGGGCAATAAATGATAGCCGCCATACACCAGTTTAATCGGTTGTTGGGTATATGTTTTGGCCCTTCCACAATTTTCTCGACCGAACTGTGCGAACAGCCACTACCAAGATTCGCCTTGTCGGAGGTAGCCACCTTCCAGAAACGACAACTCGGGTTTGCTCTCGTTGCTGGGTGGATTGGCCTGATTCGGTTGATTGTCTTTGAAAACCCCTGGCGCAAAACTCATATTAGGATAGCGACTAAAATAGCCCATAAACAGCGAGGCCGTTGCTACTAACTTTTACGCCTGGCAAAATCTCTCGGTTTCTTTCACGTACTCAATGTTTGCCTTCCAAAATCGCCCCGATTGATGAATCGAAAACTTGGTTTTGTCCGCCAAAATAGCGCATTTCTTTTGGAAGCGAATCTTGGACTTCAGGTTCTTGCCCCGTGGCATCATAAGGCACGTCCGGCCCCCAAAAATATCGTTAGGGTAATAGATTTTCACTTTTGGATTGACTTTGGTGATAATCGAAGCCGTTGATGTGGTCGAAATGAGAATGAGAAGCGATGGCAATGTCCACTTTTGACAAATCTACTCCTAACGTTAGCACATTTTGCTCAAACGTATCGGCATTGGAACCCGAATCAAACAGAATGGTTTTGCCTTTGTATTTGATGATGCACGAAAACCCAAAGTCCATGACCAATCCTGATCGTTCTTTGCCAAAAGCATCATAAGGTTCGTAATTGTACCTTCATCGGTAGGTTTTTGGGCAGATATTGGGCAAGAAAATGTGAGGGCAAAACAGAATAAAAGTAGATTTTTCATGAGTTTGAAGGTTTAGAATCCATAATTATCTCGTAAATAAGCAATCTCGAAGCCCAATTTGCCCCAGAAATGATACGACTGCGTGTCTCGGTTAGGATACGGCTTTTCGATGTCGGTAGAGAAGAGCTTTACCCCCCACCGCAATCCATCATGCACGATACGTTGTGCCAAAAAAAAGTCTTCTTCAAAGGTAGCGGCCATCACGCCTGGCACAGGCGCATCTATGCCCGACCATGCGTTACCGTTTTGGATAATCATTGTGCGGGTAGCCACCAATTTTCCATTTTTCCGAAAAACGTAGGCATGAAACCCTTCTTTTCCTACCAAATTCAATAGCCAAGGCTTTGTGGTCATGTGGTAGGCCGCATCTATAAAACTGGCCCACTCATTGGCAATAGCTGGCGTAACTTCCTCTACAACCACCCCCTCTGGCAACGGCGTCTCGTTTGCGAGGGGCTGATTGTCTCGCCAAATCCGCTCCCAGCTGCCCAAGTAGCGCATTCCTTTGGCGGTAAGCTGTTGTGCAAAATCGGCAGGCTCGCTAAAAGGCGTAGTATGGATATAGAAATTCCGAATGCCTCGTTTTTCAAAAACCTGCACTACTTCATCAATTTGTTGCGAACTCATGGGTTCTACAACTCCCAAATGTTGTGCTGCACTAAAATGCCGAAAGGGGATTTTTTGGCATAATAAAATGTGGATATTCCCAACGTTTTCTACACCAAAACCAAATTGTTGTTGATAATCGGTTGGGAGGTGTTGGTACATCCAAGCCCAAGCATGGGCATCGGTTTGTTCGAGGAGGCGAGATTGGGTAGTTGTGAGGTTTTCAGAAATTTTCATTGATTTTTGAGCAAATAAAGTCGTAGTAATGAGCGTAAGAGCAACAACTTTGCGAAACATGGTATTTTATATTTTAACCTCCAATTGACTGAAAATCAAGGCAATTCAAGGACCTATAATGAGGAATATTGTTTTGTAATTTTTTAGTTTACAGAATCCCTTTCTTTTCGCCTTTTTCTACGCCTTTGATGAATTTCACCAAGCCTGTGATGTAGGTTTTTTGGTCGTCGTACATGCACATGTGGCTACCGTTGGGGCAGAATAAATACGAACCGTTGGTCACTTGCGTACTCATCCACTTCATGTGTTCAGGGTCCATCGTGTCGTGTTTAGCCCCTATGGTCAATGTTGGCACAGTCAGCGTCGGAAGTTTGGCTTTGATGTCCCATTTTACCAAACTCCCACCGATGCCAAACTCGCTCGGCCCTTGCATAGTTACGTACAGCGATTGGTTTAATTTATTGAAGGAGCGCACCACAGGTTCGGGCCATTGCTCCAAGGGAATCCGACAAATATGAGCCGCATAAAAGTGAGGCATGAGTAGCTCCATGTAGCGGGGATTTCCAAAATCCCCTTTGGCTTCAATGGCTCGCACTTCGGCCAACACCTTGGGGTCTAATTGTTTAGCCAATACATCTTCGGCATATTTGCCGTAGTCGGGGGCACTCGACATCATGTTGGAGATGATTAACCCTTTGAGATTGTTTTGGTATTTGAGGGCGTATTCCATACCCAAAATTCCACCCCAAGAGTGGCCTAACAGATAGAAATTGTCTTGGTTCAATCCCAATGTTTTTCGTACTTGTTCGACCTCTTCTACAAAGCGAGGCAAATTCCAAAAGGTAGTGTCTTTGGGATTGTCGGAATTGCCACACCCTAATTGGTCATAGTAAATAAACTCGATGCCTTCGGCGGGAAGGAAATTTTCAAAACATTCAAAGTACTCGTGCGTAGCGCCAGGCCCACCGTTGAGCAGCAGAATCTTGGTCTTGGGATTGTTACCAAACCGCTTCGTCCAAACGTTCATTTTTCCTTTGGGCGTTTCAATTTGGATGACCTTCACTCCTCCCGTTTGCACGCCTGTATCGGTGCTGGCGAAGTACGTGGCGGTTGAGTGTGTATCAGTCTGGGTACAAGCGGCCAAGCCAAATACAGCGAATAAACACGCTAACAAGATAGTTTTTGTCCAGTTCATGGGAGTAGAGTCAAAAGGTTAGAATGTTTTAAAAAAAGTAGTCAAAGTTTGTGTCCTGATAGTTTCCCAACAAATGCCATCACCCTCATTACAAAAATGGTGGTTTAACAGACGTTTGTACTTCCCGGTGTTTTACCCAAAGCATAGACATATAAATCATTGACTGAAAATCGCTTAGGCTCGTTACCTTGCCTCCTTGCACCAATCCGTGCAATTCTCGCATCATTTCTTCAAAGGCCAAGGCAGGCGTATGTGTATCTCTCATCTTCAACCACTGATTTGTAGCGTTACGAAAGGTATGCGGTGTATTAGGAGGAATCTCTACGGTTTCGCCCTGCTTGACAATGAGTTTTTTTGTCCCCAACCTAAACTCTGCTTCGCCCTCCAACACCTCATAGGTTTCGTGTTGTGCAGGATGTAAGTGCATGGGTGGACCCGACTCATTAGGCCCAATCTCAGCAATCATTACTACGGTATCGGTAGCCCGATTCACAGCCGATTTTACCACAATGGCTCGGGTCTGAATGGTGGGTTGAAAGTCTAAAATATCCATAGTATGCTGGGTTTAGGGATTGTTATTTTGTCTTTTCAAGAGCAGGATATTGCCCCAATTGCTCAAACAAAGCATTCCAATCTACAAAGGGGTAGACCTCGTCTAATTTTCCGTCTTTCATTTTGTACCAAACAGCTTCCCTAAATTTTACTTTTTTATGTGTTGGTTTAATTCCAAACAGTTCTCCTGTATGCGTCCCGCTGATTTCAATCCACATCGCCACCTTGTCGTCCTGTACCATTAGGTCTTTTACCTCGAAATGAAAGGGTTCAAAAGCATTCAGAAAGTAGGCTACCTGCTGTTTCATGGCATCGGGGCCATGGGCAAACTGAGGTGCAAACACATTCTTGAAATCGGGACTCCAATACGTATCGGCTTTGGAAAAATCTCGTTTGTTCCAGATTTCATCAATGTAGGCATGTAGCCATTGTTTTACGCTATCTTGGTGTTGTTGGGTCATGTTGTGTTGGTTGTTATTGTGGTTACAGGCTAACAACAAAAGCACCCCGAGGCTGATGATAGTCCATGTATATTTCATATTTTTAGAGGCAATTTGTTTGCGAATTTTGCATATATACACAGTAAATAACTGCTTAGATTTGAGCCAATAGCCTTTTCTGAAAATAATTGAAAAGAATAAAGAAAGGCCCTGTATTTGTGAGAAGATTTCTCACAAATACAGGGCCTTTCTTGCCAAATACTATTCTTACTCAACCAGTGTTTTTTAAAACTTCACACCCACTCCTATCAAGAAGTTTGTACCAGCTTGTGGGTAGTAAAAATTCTCTGTCGTAACGCTCCCACCGTAAATATAACTATACGTGTAGCCGTTGGATTCGTAAAGAGTATTGAACAAATTATTGACCAACAATGTGAAATTCAATCCTTTACACCATGAGGGTTTTAGGTCATAAGTTGCTCGCAAATCGTTAGTAAAGTAACTGTTTATACTACGATTTACGTTAGTCGTATTGTCTAAATATTGCTTGCCAACATACTTGGTAAGCAAGGCCAATTCAAGGTTTTTTGCAGGGTTATATAACAATTGCGACCCCACAATCACATTGGGCGAAAAAGCAATATCCGACTGCGAGTAGGTATTCACTTTGTCCACGCCAGTGTCGTAATTGGCAATGTACTCGCTAAAATTCTTGATTTTGTTGCGGCTTAGGGTCGTGTTTATGTTCCATCGCAGGTTTTTTGAAAGCACTACGCCCGCTTCCAGTTCAAGCCCCAGGCGATAGCTTTCGGGTACGTTGGTGCGGATGGGATTGCCTACATCGTTTAATTGCCCAGTTACAACCAATTGATTTTTGTAGTTCATCCAATAGCCGTTCAAGGCGGCGGTGAAGCGTGTTCCTTGAACTTTGTAGCCAACTTCAAGGTCTCGCAAAGTTTCGGCCAAGGGGCGTTTTCCGCCGATGGCTTGCACGTAGTCATCACGGTTGGGTTCTTTGTTACCAATGCTGTACGAGACATACACGTTACTTTTTTCGGAAGTTTGGTATGTGAAGCCAACTTTGGGATTAAAAAACGACAAGTCATCTTGTTGTGAAATATCTCGCATGTCATCGTCTTTGCCTTTGATGGTGTAGCCTACATGCCGGTATTGCATATCAACAAATCCGTTAAATTTTTCAGAAAACTGATAAAATGCTTTGGTATAAAGGTTAAAGTCTGTTTTGAGGCCGTTGTTATCGTAATAGTGAGAACGGATATTAGACGTAGAGGCATAGCGAGCCCAGATGATTTCGCCAAAGTGATCGCCGTCGTGCGTATTCCAGCCACCACCTATGTTGGCGGTTAGTTTACCGAAACTGTTGTAATCAAGCGAGAAAGTGCTGCCGTAAAAGTCACTATCCAACCACTTGCGGCGAATCAAATCGGTTTTCTTAATTGTTTGTGAGCCAATTATCACATCAGGCAAGCCGTATTTACTTAATTTGTCTTCGGCCTTAAACTGCTCATAATAGCCTCGCCCTTTCACATAAAAACCATTTAGATTAAGCGTCCATTTGTCACTCAATGTGTGTGACGACACCAACTGATAATGGTCTTGTTGATAGTTATCAGTCTGATTATCATACAAATACAAATTATAAGTTCGACCAGCGTTCAATAGATTATCAGCATCGGTTTTGCCCAAGCCATTGCGGTCAATGTAGGCCAACATACCTTCTCGGTCATTTTTGATACGACTTTCGGGGATGCCTTCCCATGCTTGATAGGTTTTTTCAACGCCCGAAAACACATTGAGTCGGATAAACGATTTTTTACCGAAATACCCACCCGACACATAAAACGACTTCAAATCTGAGGTGCTTCTGTCCACATATCCGTCAGAGGTAATTTTAGAAAGGCGAGCGTCTATCGTAAACTTGCCTCCCAGCAAACCTGTTCCTGCTTTTACGGTATGCTTCCAAGTATTAAACGAGCCGACCGAATTGCTCAGTTCGGCGTAGGCTTCGGGCCGAAACGCATTGGTGTTGATGTTTACCGTAGCACCAAAAGCACCGGCTCCGTTGGTAGATGTTCCCACGCCCCGTTGAATCTGCACAGATGACACCGACGAAGCAAAATCAGGCATATTTACCCAATAGGTACCCTGGCTTTCGGCATCGTTGTACGGAATACCGTTGATGGTTACGTTGATACGAGTGGCATCAGTGCCTCGTATGCGTATGCCCGTGTAGCCCACGCCTGCCCCTGCATCGGACGTGCTGACAAGCGATGGCGTGAAGTTGAGCAGCACTGGAATATCTTGGGCTAAATTTTGTTTCTGAATCTCCTGTGCTGTTACATTTGTAAACGCCATCGCCGATTTTTGATTGGCACGGGTGGCACTCACCACTACTTCATCGGCTGCAAAAGTACTTTTGGTGCTTTTAATTTCTAACTCACCCGAATGAGGCAAAATAACCTCTTGATACACAGTTTGATACCCCACAAAACTCACTTTTAACTGATAAGTACCAGCTTTGAGGTTGTTTAGTACAAACTTTCCATCAAGGTTAGAAACCGTCCCTCTCACCGAGTTTTCAAGCGTAATGCTTGCTCCGGGGAGCGGCTTTTGGTCGTCGGCATCGGTAATTCTGCCAGAGAGAGAATGTTGGGCGAAGGTACTACTGCACAAACAAAGCCAGCCTGTCATGGCGAGAAGAAACGACGAAGCCATCTTTTGATAATGGACGATGGTGTCGGAGGGCCTTGGCAAAAAACAAATAGATTGCTTCACTGCGTTCGCAATGACAAGAGAGAGAGTCGTTACTATTTTCATGTTCTGAAAAAGGTTAACGACAGGCAAAAGGAGTCAAATCCTGTCAGATTTTACAATATGACGATTTGAAAATTTGATGATTTGAGAATGGCTCCGCAGCGGCGTACCGTGCCTTAGCTATTTTTCAAATCTGTTTCCCTTCGACGGCATTACCCGCATCAGGTTCAATGGGTATAATCTCAGCCCGTTTGGTGGGGCACCCCTTTTAAGATTAGCGATGCAAAGGTAGTGTGGAATTTTGTAATAAATGCCAAATCCTTAGTTTAGGGGATGAAAATTTATTTTTTTCGACAAAAAAAATGCCTACTTTTGAATCAAACAGAATGGATATGAATACGACAGAACTAATACATAAGCAGGTAGATACCTTGCCCGAATCGGCTCATTTAGCCTTGTTAGAATACCTTGATTTTTTGCTTCACAAGTATCAAATTGAAGTATCGAATAATGCAGAAAGAGAGCAACTCATGCAAGAACTGCTTATTAAACGCTATGAACGATACCGTCTGAACCCCTCTCAAAAAAGCCAATCACAGGAAGCATTCCATCATAAAATTACCACTAAATATGGATGGGATCAATAGTTTTTCTGTGATTATTTTAGAGGGGGCTGATTCAGATATTGAACAAGTAATTGATTGGTATGAATCTCAAAAAATGGGCCTCGGCTTTGAATTTTATCAGGCTTTCTTAAACTCAACTCATACCTTATCTTCTTCCCCATTTTTGTATCAAGAACACTTTTTATTTGTCCGAAAAGCAAGCCTACATCGTTTTGCTTACGCTGTTTTCTATGCAATTGACGAATTAAACTCAGTCGTTGAAATCATCGCTGTTTTTCATCAACGAATGAGCCCTGAAGAGTTGAAACAACGACTAAATTTTGAGTAATGTCTATTCCAATGACCAAATACATCTTACTTTTTCTTATTTGTTCACCTGTCTTGACTTTGGCCCAAAAGCTAAAAGTAATCGAACGCCCCATTGTCTGGGATTCTACCCGCATCAGGCTTTCGTTAGAATATTTAGAAAAACGACATGGCATCAAACAAGCTACGCCCTACATTAAGCCCCGTATGGTGGTGGTGCATTGGACGGCCATACCAACCCTCGAAGGCTCACTTAGGGCATTTGATAAGGCTCAATTGTCTGCTTCTCGCAAGGAGTTAATCCAAAATAGTGCCTTGAATGTGTCAGTAGCCTATTTGGTGGACAGAGACGGCACCATTTATCACCTCCTACCCGACACAACCTTTACTCGCCATTGCATTGGACTCAACTACATGGCCATTGGTATAGAAAATATAGGCGATAACGATAAATATCCTTTGACCGAGGCTCAACTCAAAGCCAATGTGCAAATTATCAAGTCGTTGTGTAAAAAATATCCGATTGAATGGATGATTGGTCATCACGAATACTATGCCTTCCGCAATACGCCCCTCTGGAAAGAAACCGACCCCAACTACATCACCCAGAAAACAGACCCCGGCCCTGAATTCATGGAAAAACTCAGAATACAACTTAAAAAGTTAAACTTAAAGGCCACACCATGAGTTTGTATAGATAAAAGCGAACTGGAAGTTCGTGCCACTTATGAAAACTGTTCTCATCACCGGCGGCACTGGCTTGGTTGGTACTCGCCTCACTGACATGCTGTTGGCCAAGGGTTACGCCGTAGCACACCTCAGCCGAAATGCTGGCAAAAATCCACATGTTAAGACTTTTCTCTGGAATGTAGAAAAAGGAGAAATTGACCAAAACGCCCTGCTCGAAGCCGATTATTTGGTGCATCTGGCAGGAGCAGGCATTGCTAACAAACGTTGGTCGGATGCTCGCAAAAAGGAGATTTTGGAAAGCAGAACACAATCTATTGCGCTCATTTCCAACAAATTAGAGAACATTCCGCATCATATCCAAGCCTTAGTTTCTGCTTCTGGCATTAGCTATTACGGCATGGATACGGGTGCAGAATGGATTTCGGAACAATTTACCGCAGGTGCCGATTTCCTTGCCGATGTAAGCGTAGCATGGGAAGCCTCCGCCGATGCGGTTGCCGCTCTGGGTATTCGTACCGTGAAACTACGAACAGGCATTGTACTCAGCAACAACGGCGGAGCATTGCCTCAATTGGCCCTTCCTATTCGTTGGTGTGTGGGTTCGCCATTAGGCTCAGGTAAGCAATATCAGTCGTGGATTCACATAGACGACTTGTGCCGATTGTACATCAAAGCCATAGAAGACAACACCATGCAAGGGGCATACAATGCCGTTGCACCCAACCCCGTTACCAATGCCCAATTTACCCAAACTGTTGCAAAATGCCTTAAACGCCCCCTTTGGCTACCTAATATTCCTGCTTTTTTTATGAAATTGCTGTTGGGTGAAATGGCAGCCGTCGTGTTGGGCGGCAATTACATCTTAAACCATCGCATTACACAAGAGACTGATTTTCAGTATCTTTTTACAGACTCTCAGAAGGCGTTGGAAGATTTATTGAAGTAAAATCTCACATAACTATTTAATGCCTTGCCACCTGCTTTTGCTGGGGGATGCTTATATAAAATGCCCGCCAAACCACAAATCAAAAGACTTGTGCCAAGCTGGGAGATGAAAAGCACTTTTTTTCTACACTTTTTTCCTGCAATTTTGAAAACCATGATTCAGGAAAAAATTGAGAAAATTCAAGCCATTGCTCGCTTCTTGCAAACCTTGCAGGATGATGAAACGTTGTTTGCCCATTTGAACGAACTTCCAAGAGAAACCATTCTCGAACTCCAACGAGAGTATGAAGGGGTACTTAAAAAGTTCTCTCCCGTTAATTTGCTGCGTTATGAGGTACTCAATCACTTGGATGAAGGGCGGCCCACGCTCATCCCTGAGTATGTGGACGATTATCGGCAAAAAATTGAAACTCGTGACGTTTATTTCTTTCAAAAATACGGCATCCGCCTAACAGACGGATTAGCAACATACCCCAAAGACCATATTTTTAACCCATTTCAAAAAAAAGGTAACCTGTTGTTTTTCAGAGTTTTCTATACATTTTTCTTCCGTCGCCATCAATCCAAATTAGTAACCCAAGCCCTTGGCGAAATCGGGCAAATACTTTGCAATGATTTAAGTTTACTAAACCACCAAATCCACCTGGTAGATTTTAAAGGGAGTACCAACTTTGGAAGCACTAATTGTTGGATTGCTATTTATCCTCCTGATTCCAGAAGTCATCAAGACGTTGATCATTTCTTTTTTCGTATTCTGCCCGATTCTATCCATTGTGGTTTGTGGTCTGGTATCGAAAACGAAGCCACTCAAGAAGACTTCGTGACAACTGTAAACACCTACCAAGAGGCGAAGGCATTTTTGAAAGCATTGGTCGGTGAATATATGACCCTTAATCAAATAGAAATTTCAACCCCTCCAATCGAGATTAAAATAGAAGAACCAATACTTCCATATCATGCCAAAATAGCCCAACCTTACACCAAATCCGATGCGTTGGCCGATTTATTTTTGCCCGAAAACCAATTTGATACACTTATTGAGGCATTAAATCACAAGAAAAATCTCATTTTGCAAGGCCCTCCTGGCGTAGGTAAAACCTTCATTGCCAAGCGATTGGCCTATACACTAATAGGCGAGTGCAACAACGACTGCGTAGAAATGCTGCAATTTCATCAATCATACGCCTACGAAGATTTTGTGCAGGGCATTCGCCCCGAGTCGAGTGGGGGGTTTTCGGTGCACGATGGGCTTTTTTATACTTTTTGCCAAAAAGCACACAACAATCCAACTCAAAAATATGTGCTGATTATTGATGAAATCAACCGAGGAAATCTGAGTAAAATTTTCGGCGAATTGATGCTTCTGATTGAGGCTGACAAACGCAGCCACGACTACGAAGTATCACTAACGTATTCGCCCAAGACCAAGTTTTTCGTGCCAGCCAATGTCTATCTTATTGGTACCATGAACACCGCCGACCGCTCGTTGGCATTAGTGGACTATGCCTTACGTCGTCGTTTTGCGTTTGTATCATTAGCCCCATCTTTTGATGAAAAATTTTATAATCATCTGATTAACAATGGCTTTTCTACTGAATTTGCAAAAAAATTAGCCCTGGCATTGACCCAACTCAACCATGTTATTTCAGAAGACAAAAACCTGAGTAAAGGCTTTTGCATTGGTCATAGCTATTTTACAGAACCAGACACTACTAATCTTTCGGCTTGGTATCATCGAGTGATTCGGCTCGAAATAGCACCACTTTTGCAAGAATATTGGTTTGATGACGAAGCAAAAGCCGAACGGGAAATAGAAAAGTTGTTAGCCGTCTTACCCCAGTCTGTAGGGTAGGTCTGACGAATTTGTTATCTAAAAGTTTGTTAAAAGTGGTCAGACCTGCGGCTATGCGCTCCAGTACAGCCCCTAATCTTAGCATGAAAGAGTCTAAAATCCCTATCGAAAACCTCTATTTCTTGCTTTGCTACGCATGGGATAGACTCGAAGAACGGGATTTGGTGAATATTTCAGCTAATGAACATAGCCAATTGCTTGATTTACTGGCTAATGTACTCCTCAATGGCACTACTTACTTGCTTAAAAGAGGTCTTGACCATGATTATCTTCCGCACTCACTCACTTACGCAGGTGTAAAAGGGAAATTGTTACTGCCCCAAACGCTCAAAAGAAATTTACTGCCTCACAACCAAACAGTTTGTGAGTTTGATGAGTTTTCACCCAATATCCTACACAACCAAATCCTGAAAACGACGATTGAATGTTTGCTTCGATGCGAGGGGATTGAAAAAGGCTTACAAAGTGGACTGCGTAAACTAATACCTCGCTTTGGAGGCGTAGCAAGCCTTTCTATCACCGAAAAGCACTTTCGGGCGGTTAGGCTGCACCGAAACAATGCGTTTTATGGCTTTTTGTTAGACATTTGCGAAGTAATTCACCAAAACCTTCTCTTAAACGAGCAAACCGGTACGTATCAATTCCGTGATTTTTGGCGAGATTCCAAACAGATGGCGAAGCTTTTTGAAGCGTTTGTTCGCAATTTTTATCGAAAAGAAATACCTACGGCAAAGGTCTATCGAGAAAACATTCGCTGGCAAGTAGAAACTTCACAGGCAGACTATCGGCTTTTACCCACCATGCAAACCGATATTTCTATTGAATTGCCAAGTCGTAAAGTACTGATAGATACCAAGTTTTATGTCGAAACTTTTCAGCAGTATTTTGATGCCCAGAAGATTCATTCGCAGCACTTGTATCAGCTATTTGCCTACCTCCAAAACCACCCCGATGCCCAAGAAGGCATCTTGTTGTACCCAGTGGTCAATCAAAAAATTAGTGCTACTTACCAGCAGCACCAACAAAAAATACGGGTAGAAACCATTGACTTAAACCAGCCGTGGCGGCAAATTCGAGCAGATTTGTTGCAAATACTCCTCCCCCTCGCTTCACTCGACCCTTCAGAAGGGGTACAAGATCCATTCATTTACTGATTAAAAGTAGCCTCAGACTCTTAACTCACTCAATAATGCCTCGGCAAATTGCTCATAGGTATGGCGAATGCCTTCTTCTAATTCTATTTTATGTTGCCAGCCTAAGCCATGTAACTTACTCACATCCATCAACTTACGGGGTGTACCATCGGGTTTTGAGGTATTCCAAACCAATTCACCCTCGTAACCCACTACTTGCTTAATGAGTTCGGCTAAGGCTTTGATAGAAAGGTCTTTGCCCGTGCCAATGTTTACAAACTCGGCTCCGTCGTAGGTTTTCATCAAAAACACACAGGCATCGGCCATGTCGTCGGCATGAAGAAATTCACGTAGTGGCGACCCCGTACCCCACACTTCTACCGATGGGGCATTCTGGATTTTGGCTTCGTGAAATTTGCGAATCAGTGCTGGCAATACGTGTGAGTTGCTGAGGTCGTAATTATCATTAGGGCCATATAAATTAGTAGGCATTACCGAAATAAAATTGCAGCCATATTGACTCCGATACGCCTCACAGAGTTTGATGCCTGCTATTTTGGCAATGGCATACGGCTCATTGGTAGGTTCAAGATAACCACTTAGTAAATATTCTTCCTTCAAGGGTTGCGGAGCCAGCTTTGGATAAATACATGACGATCCCAGAAACATCAATTTTTTCACACCCGTGAGATAAGCATTATGAATTACATTGTTTTGAATCATCAAGTTTTCATACAAAAACTCCCCCCGATAGGTATTATTGGCAAAGATGCCACCTACTTTGGCTGCTGCCAAAAACACATAATCAGGTCGTTCGGCTTCAAAAAACAACTGCACCTCAGTTTGGTTGCGTAAGTCTAATTCCTTAGAGCTACGTAGCACAAAGTTATAATATCCGTCTTGCTGTAATCGTCTCAAAATAGCAGACCCTACCATGCCACGATGGCCAGCTATGTAAATTTTTGCTTGTTTTTCCATGTAAAATTCATTAGGTCAATAAGTTGTTTGTCTATAGACTGTGCTAAGCCCTCCATCTAAACAATTCACACCGTGAAGGGTGTGTTTGTGTTTAGACACAACAACTAAAAATATTTTCTACTAAATTGCGTTTCAAAGTTATACGTTCTCAACGTAAGTGCCGACAAATAAGTTTTTAAAATTATGCCAATGCGCAGTTTACCGATTTGTTTTTGGGGTGTTTCTTTACTTGCCCTCCTGCTGGCGAGTTCACAAACACTCATTGCCCAAACAAAGCCCAACTCTTCTACAAGTGACCTGCTTACTACTGACAACAAACCCAAAACTGACCCCAAAGCCAAGAAAAAGGGTGTGTTGGGTAGCGTAGCTGAGAAATTAGATCTTTCAAATAGCGGTAATTCAGTAGTTAACGAAAATGGTGAACTTAACAATGCCTCGGTGCCAGATTTGGGTTTAAAAATAAAACGAGGTAAAGATGCCCGCAAGAAAGAAGTTGCCGAAATGAACAACGAATATCGGGTTATTGGCAACAAGTTTGACAATATCCCCGTGCTTCGTCAGGTTGTTACAACAGGTGCTGGCGACCGTGAGAGTGTAGAGGAATTTTATACCATGACCACCTATGAAGACCCCAGCGTTTATTTCAAAACCTACACATGGTTTGACTTCCGAACAGAACGCCGGAGTACTTCCGTGATTAAAGATAAAGAAAAAGCCCGCCTTTTGCACGGCCCATACCGCCGTTATGTAGGCGATGAACTGGTAGAAGAGGGTTTCTACTACAAAGGTGGCAAGCATGGCCGCTGGGAAAACTACGCCAAAGAAATTGACGGTGATTGGGGACTACGAGACAAACAAAAATGGTACATGGGTTTTCCGTTAGAATCAAAAATCACCTATTACGATGCCGCCAAAACCAAAATTAAAGAGGTACTTCCAATCATGTATGGCAAAACTACAGGTGATTATTTTACATTCTTTGAAACAGGCTTATTAGAAACCGAAGGCCGTTTTGACGACAGCGTGAAAGTAAGTCGGTGGAGAGAGTACCATAAATTTGGCTCAGGTGGTCGCCTGAAAAAAGAAACCCAATATGGGAAAGATAAGTACGATGATTTTGAGCCATTTACGATTCGAGAATACGATAATAAAGGCAAGCTTATCTATGAAAACAAAGATAAAAAGAAGACCGAAGAAGAGGTAGAAAACTAAGCGTTGACAGTTTACCGTAAGCTGTTCGCAGTAAATAGACAATAATTTTTCTGTTTTTTTAGAGCGAATACTTGCGTTGAAACGCCAAAACTTCTACTTTTGCACTCGCTTTTGTCAGGAACGCCCCATTGAATGTAATGTGCTACTCATAAAAGCTAAAAATAACCGAAATTCCCGAATAGCTCACAAAGCGTTTGCCGGTCGGTTCGAGCATCTGACTAACCAACAGATGTTGTAGCAAAACAAAATTCCCGAATAGCTCAGTCGGTTAGAGCATCTGACTGTTAATCAGAGGGTCGCTGGTTCGAGCCCAGCTTCGGGAGCATTGATAATCAAGCACTTAGCAGAAATGTTAGGTGCTTTTTTGTTTTTGGGTGCATAACAATTTGCATAACATCTCCTGCAATAAGGTAAGAAGCAGAGAGGTGATGCCCTGCTCCATGCATTCATACAAATATCAAAAAACTGTGGTGTGCATAGGCTTTACCCTTGATGACATAAACAATTTGGGTGCTTGTTTCTGTTAACACCATGTCAACTACATAGCTCTGGTAGGGAATTAAGTTATCAATGGGAATCATACATCTTGCCAAAAATGGACAGTAGATTCTTCTTAACTCGCCTTTTACATTGATTACCAACAATGAGAATGGGTCTATGACTATCTTGGGTTCAAAGGTGTTGTCCATCATTCAGAAAATTAAAGGGTTGATATTTCTACCAACCCCGTGTGTTAACTCAAAAACCAATTGCTCTCTTTTCCTTCAATGGACTGCGCCAAACTATCCACAAATTCATAGGCATTTACTCCCCTATCCAAAAACGTGTCAATGTAGCTTTGCTTATTTGCCCCCGTGAACAGGTTATACACATTCCATAGACTGATGCTCCCATCTTCCCTTTTGCAAAAAGATTGGTCTTGATAATAGTCT
The DNA here is from genome assembly GCA_044228045.1 of Spirosomataceae bacterium. Lineage (GTDB taxonomy): Bacteria > Bacteroidota > Bacteroidia > Cytophagales > Spirosomataceae > JAXLVB01. The sequence goes on along the minus strand of JBGAVQ010000039.1, from coordinate 3,437 downwards.
TTGGCTACCATGCTAATCTGGGTATCTCCAAATGCTAATGGTGTAATAGTTTTCTTATCCTTGATAGGCAAATACTGATACAACTTTGCTCGACCTATGAGGGTGGCAAACTCATGTTCAGTTAAGGTATAGTGCAACAGGTTTTGTAGGGCAAACAATTGCCGTTCTGCTTTGTAGGCTACAATCATGTCATAAATACCCTTCATTAGCTGAGAGGTATTTTTTACCCTAAGATTGCCCACATAGCCATCCGACCAAACACACAGGTTACAACAAACCTTATTTTGGAAGCCAATAAAAATTTTGAAATGTTCATCAGCCCCCTTCCGATTGTAGAGGTTGTCTAAGTTGTAGCTTTTTACCCCACCAATGGTTAGTGAAAGTTCATTTCCATTGACTGAATCTTTGATGCTTGGTACTTCTATGACAAAAGCCATCCGCTCATAATAGATGGTTTTTTCATGCTCCAATAGTTCTTTGGCTGGTTTGTCTTTGGCATCAGGTGTTCTTCCCTTAATTGGGTGTGATACTCGCACACTTGGGCGCAACACTACCTCGTGCTTGTACAGATGATGCACAATTTCCAAAGTAGAATTGATAAAATCTTGGTGCGAAATCACTGGCTCATTGTCTTTGACATAGACAGGTATTAGGTGTGAATCTTCTATCTCCTTTAATGGTACAGGGATGGTATTTGCCTGTACAAAAGGAATATCGGTAGATTCTAACAGGAATGAAGCTTGCTCCATGTTGGGCTTAGAGATGATTTGTAGTTCCATTTGGGTAAAAAGGTTGGGGTGTAACTGTTTGATTAGTTGGTGCTTGTAATTGTTGCTTGCGTTGATTGAACTCGCTTCTGTATTGCTTTTGTGTTTCTGCTGACACACTCATGTACAGTTCCCGTAGGTCTTCTACCGATTCACAGGCATCAATAAAAAACTGATAGTTTGGCTCTGGAACAACACCTTGCTGACACCATTCAATGATGGCTTTGCCAGTTTCGGCACTAATGGTGAATTCTGGTTTGCCAACAAACAAGCCTGTTCTATCTTTGGTAGCAATGGCATTGTGCTTGATGTCCAACTCAAATACAAGGGTGAGGTCATAATCAACACCTTCTCTTTGAATGGGCTTCATGCCAACTTTTTCTGGTACGTGCTTGCCATTTTTTTCATTTAGCACATAGTCTTGTTTGGTTCGTAGTGTGCAGATAACATGAGCATCCGCTTGTAAAATCGCATTGAAAAGCTGTTGATGTCTGGGGGTGAACTTTGCCCAATTGGTGTAACTGTTGCCAGCCAATTGTCCATGCTGTTCCAAGATGTAATCCCACTCCAAACTGAGGCTGTCAATCACAATGACTTCCATTTGTGCTTTTACACAAAGTTCTATGGCTTCTTTGTAACGCTCTGGTGAAAAAGGAGGCGTTAAATTCACCACATTATAAGCTCCTAAGTGTGCATACAATTCTGCTGAGTGATTTTCTGCATCTATCACAGCTACTTTTGACCAGTTGCCCCATAAGCCATAGGATAAGAGTAATGCTGAAAAACTTTTGCCACTGCCCGAACTACCTTGTAGTCCAAGTTTGATTTTGACATTTTTACGTTGTGCTTGTTGTAATTCCATGATAATGAGGGGTTAATTCATAAAAAAAGAGTAAAGCCACCATGACTTTACTCCCTGTTTTGTGAATGAATGGGGGTCTTAGGCGAATACAGCTTCTTGACCAATTACTTGTTCCATGTTTTGAGTTTCCACAGGAGCGTACTCATATCGGTGATTTCTGGTAATAACTTCACCAGTTTCAGGAATGGTAAATTCATAAGGCTCACAAGGCACTTTAATAATTGTACCGACCATAGATTTCCCTACCATTTGTTTGCAGATTGTCTCGCTGAATGTAGAAGACATCCAACATTTTCGGACAGTGGCATAATACCTGCCTGTGTTTTGAGAAATGACAAATTCTAATTCATCGGATTGAAGTTCCAAAGAAAAATAGTGGCTACCATCAGTTGTTGAGGTGCGCTGCTGAAAACCTGTTACTGTGACCATGATTACGATTGTTTAAAGTGAAAATTTTAAGTTTGAAATGTGTTAGCTTGTGGTGCGCCGCAGGGGCAGATTCAAGCCAATTTGAGGGAGGGGGGCATGTCAAGTACCATGCCCTTGATGGGGCATACATAAACAAAAAGGCATAACTGGTTTTGGTTATGCCTTGTAATAGAATGTTGTGAATGGGGAATTACTTCTAACGTGAATTGGTTAGAAACTGCTTTTTGATGCGGCAAGCATAGAATTTCTTGGGGAAAGTGAAGCTGGTTAGTGCAAAGTTAGTGTTGGGCATAGATGACCAAAGCCAAAGTAGGTGCTTAGGGTAGTTGCATCCCTTTGCAATGCCACAATGTCCCCAGCCTTGTTCCCAAAACTGGACTACATCGCCTGCTTGCAACTGATTGATTGTTACCTCCGTAGCGATGCCTCTCTTGACCAAATTATAGACAATACCCTTTGTTTTGGGGTTATTGTTATCTACCATTTCCCACGCATTGGGGTAGTTGATGTGAATTTCTTTGAGGTCTCGTTGGCTGAATTTGATGGTGGTTGATTGCTCCAATACCGTTACCATTGACTGCACACAGTTGGATGCTTGATAAGTTGGCAAGCTGATTTCTTGGCAAAGTTGGAGGATGGGGTGGAGGAGGAGGATTAGGAGGGGTTTCATTTTAGAGTATCTGGATGCCTAAAAAAATTTGAGAATCATCAATGCGAGTATGATGACCACAAATCCAGCAATTTGAATTTTGGTTAGTGTATCAAGTTTGTTAGATAAGTTGTTGTAATCTTGTCTCAATTCTTGCAGTATTTCGTTTTGAGACTCTTGTCTTATTTTAAACTCCTTCTTAACCTCTTCAAGATTTTCTATTAAAATATTTTGAGTAGCTTTTACAGCTTCGATTTGAGAGTCTTGCTGATTTAAGTGTTTCTTGGCTTCTTCTCTTGTAGTTTTGAAGCCATCGTTTATACTTGTTTGAATACTAACTAATGTCTGTGTGACTCGGGTAAAAGTCAGATTAATGGCATTAATTGCTCCAAAAATCTCACCTAATGTCTTTTGTAGTTTGTCAAAATGCTTTTCTAAATTTACTGCTTCGAGACGTTTTAGGGGTGGGTCAAATTGAGCAACTTTTCCATCTACTTTATTAAGTTCTTTACTTAGTTCAGTAGCAGCTTTTGTGAGGAAATCCTTACGCAGACGTTCAAATTCTGCAACCAAATCAATCTTTTTTAGGCGGTCTATTTCTTCCTGTATGGTATTAGCTTTTTGCCCTATTTCTACAACCTTACGACTGAAATCCAGTTGATTTTTATCAAATAGCTGATTGTTGCCTTCTAAATACTTGTGAGTTGTAATATCAAGACCTTTGAGATAT
>JBGAVQ010000403.1:0-3500 GCA_044228045.1 Spirosomataceae bacterium | reverse complement strand
CGGGGTCGGCAGCGGCCACTTTGTCGGCGGGTACATCGGGCATAGAAGGAGCACTTGTTACGGTACCTCCCACTGATGATAATGATGCCAAAATTGGCTTGATTTTGTCAGTTTTCTGCAAGGCAGCCACTTTTTTGTCAAACGGTGCGCCTTGTTGTATCCACCACTCAATTAGGGCAATATCATTGTCGGTAGGCTGAGGTTTGCCTTTGGGCGGCATGTGGTTATCGTTGCCTTCGGGTAGGGTTAGGTATTCGTAGAGTTTACTTTTTTCGGCATTGCCAGCAGTAATAATGGCGCCATTTTCGCCCCCTTTCTGAATCGCTTCTGGCGAATCGAGGCGCAAATCGCCTTTTTGTTTCTTGTTGTTGTGGCATTGGTAGCATTTTTCGGCCAAAATGGGTTGTACTACATCTTGATACGCCAGGGCTTCTTCTACATTGGCTATGGGTTTGCGTTCAAACTTGCCGCCAGTAGCTTCGTCGCCAAACGCAGCCGCCAGTGGTTGGGTCAGATAGTCGTCGCCATGGGTAAGCGAGCCGCCCAAATGCCCCGTAACTGCCAGCATAATTGCTCCTAAACCAGTAGTGATTTGCTGAAAAACAGCAGGTAATGAGAATTTTTTGAAGAGCCACAGTAAACCCGAAATCACTGCCACACCGATGCCCAACCACTTGTGTTGCCAAAGTGTGGTTTCGTCATAACCGCCTGATAGCGAAAGCATATAACCTGCTATGCACGAAACAATTGCCGTAATGGTCCCCCAGAAAAAGGTCAGTTCGGTAGCCTCTTGCAAGAAGGCATACTGGGGTTTGCGTGAAAGCCACTCAAATAAAAAGGCTAATAACAAGATGCCAATGGGCAAATGCACCACCAAAGGATGAAAACGTCCAAAAAACGCAATAATATGATTGGTTTCGAGAAGTATGCTTAGAAGTATCAAGGCTCAATTGATAAGATGTAACGAAAATTGGTTAGAGTTTACAAAACAGTTAATTCTGAAGAATTTCCCGTTTTTGGAGCAAGTAAATACAATTGTCTGCCTTGCTGCTTATACCCTCACTAATTTTACTGGATACGTTTTCTTGGAGGCCCACTGGCATACATATAGGCTTTCGTCTTCGTCCACCAGCACATCGTGTGGGTGTAAGAAGTTCAGAAAACTGCGGTCTTTTCGTTGTTCTTCTAATTTGCCATTCCGGTAAATTGGCTCAGTACCGCCAGGCGTTGAAACTACCTTGTCGTCTTTGTCCAGAATAGTGACGTAGCCTGTATTGGGGTAATCTTGCGAAGTGGAGCGATACACCGCCGCAAAGATATTGTCGCCGTGCAAAACAGGCCGACATACAAACGTACCGGGCAACTGAATCGTACTCAGGTACTTACCGTCTAAGGTGAAGCGTTTGAGTTGCTGGTGCGAGCGAGAGGTAATGATAAGCGTTGGGTTTTGCTTGTTGCGGGTATCCACTACTACACCGTGGCAGCAACTAAACTGGTCGTTAGCATCGCCCGTGCCCCCCCAATGCCGTATGTATCGGCCTTTGGCATCGTACTGTGTCACAAAGTTAGAGCCATAGCCATCAACCACATAAATATCGCCGTTGGCAGGGTTTACGGCGGTTTCGGTAGGTTTAAACTTGGCAGGGTGCGCATAAACCCCTGATTCTTTGGGGTAGTCAATCTTGAATATTTCTTTGCCTTTTAAGTCTGTTTTGATGACTTGATGGCGGTCTGTATCACAAATCAGAAGAAATTGCTCGCCGCCTTCGTTCACAAGCGTAAGCCCGTGTGCGCCGGGGTAGTCGTGTCCCCATGAGTCCAATAGCTTACCTGATTTATCGTAAATCAAGACATTGTTTTTGGTTTCATTAGTAAGCATCAATATCCGTCCTTTGGCATCTTGTACCATCTCGTGGCAGTCATTCACAGGATTCTGGCCAGCGTCCAGAATGCCCCAATTAGGTACTACTTTATAGCGAAAATTGTTATGTCCTACCACTACTTCATCTGCTTTAGCTAAGTTGGGCAGTGCCAATGCTCCCATTGCCAAGCTACTGGTTTTCAGGAAGTTTCGTCGGTTTAGATGCTCGTTCATAATTGTTTAGAGGAGTTAGTATTGTGATGTTTTCCACTCAAAAAATGAATAATAATTATATTCGTCGTTTCCTTCCGTCAGACCTTCGGTACAGACTGGTAGCCCAATTTCTTACTTCCTACCTCCCTTTCCCCGCCAGACCTTCGGTACAGTCGGGTAGCCCAATTTCTTACTTCTTACCTCCCTTTCCCCGCCAGACCTTCGGTACAGATTGGTAGCTCAATTTCTTACTTCCTACCTCCCTTTCCCCGCCAGACCTTCGGTACAGACTGGTAGCTCAATTTCTTACTTCCTACCTCTTACTTCCTACTTCCTATCTCTTCCCTCACACCCCAAATTGCCTCAGATGATGATCTAAATGAAGGTAAATGAGCTTGCCGATTTCGTCTTTGGTTGCCTTGCCTAATAATGGATGCGAAAATGTTTTGTTTTTAGGTAAATCAAAGAATTTTTCAACCAATGCAACCAGTTGTTGCCGGTCTGCAGCAAAGATGCCAGGTTTAGTCATCAAGCTCTTATTGGGGTCTAACTCAGGTAATGTTCGAGAATTTTGGGGAAACTTCATGCCCATCCTAAACAATAAAAATCTTGATAGTGCTTGGGTAATTTTATTACCAAAGGGCTTGGCTGGTTTTTCTTCTACACAAATCTTGATTTGGTCAGCACAGTGTGTAACCATCTGATTAGCACTCATGCTGCCCCATTGCCTTTGCGACTGCTCGGTGAGTTGGTTGATTCGACCTACCACTTCTTGAATCGCCGTGAGGTCACTAATAGATTGAGACATGGTTTGGTTGTCTGTTAGTTATGAGCCTCCAAAACTATAAAGCTAAAAACTCCGAAAAGATACTCATTTGCTTGTGCAAATTGCAAAAAAAGTGTAATTTCACTTCAAATCTTGCGAAAATGATAGCCACCAAATCACCCATTCGGAAACAACGACCCACCAAAGTACCTGATTACTTGGTCTATGAAATCATGGACGGCAAACCAATTTACTACAAAGGATATAGAGAAGTGTTATCAGGAACAAAGCAAGTTGCTGAAATTATGGGCAATAGCAAACTACAAAGTTTTATTTTGGAGTACCTTCTGGGTGTTCTTTTTGGGGCATTAGATCGCCGTGTCTATCGTATTTTTACTGGTGAAAACGGCTTGCATCTGAGCAATAGAAGCAACTTGGCTGGTGATTTGCACATTTTTGAAAAAGCTAAAATTCCTGCCAACGCCATAGACGGACATTATGCGGATGTGCCACCCAAAGTAGCGATTGAAATAGACATCAGTGCCGATGTAGCCGACATGGGCGATGACGGCTACATTTACACCAAAACTCAAAAATTGCTTGACTTTGGCACTGAACGAGTGATTTGGGTTACGACCAAAGCCCAAAAAATATTAATTG